>NZ_JAIFKJ010000588.1 GCF_019695415.1 Thiohalocapsa sp. | reverse complement strand
TTAAAGCGCCTCCGTGCGAGTCGACCGGCCCGCGGCCCCGTCGCAGACAGACAGCTGCAGGCGCCCGGAGTTAGCCGGGCGAAACGCCTCATGGCACGGCTCTAGTCGAGGCGCGCGTCGCAGCGGCACGCAGTATTGCCGCTCCCGATCTTCCTGATAACCTTGTTATCCGCTTTTCGCAGACGAGGACAACGCGATGGCCAACTCGAATTCGAGCGGCACAGGAGAGCCGGTGATCGAGCGGCTTGCGCTGACATTCTTCGACGCCGCGCAGTTGTCGACAGCCATCCGTGAGGCCTCCCTCGAGCACTACCAGTTGGACGTCGGTGACTTTCGCGGTGAGCTGCACGGCCTGCTCGCGGGCCCCATCGTGCTGAACAGCGGCTGCTATAACCGTACGCTGCGCGCGCGCGGCTGCCTGCCGGATGACGCAGTGGTCGTGGGCGCCATCCTCATGGCCGAGTGCGACGGTTGCATCAACGGGTATCGGTTCGGCGCCAAGGACCTTATCTGTTACCCGGCCGGCGCCGAGCTGGATTATCTGCTGCCGGCCCACACGCATTGGGCGGGGCTCCAGATCCCCCGCACCGTCCTTGGCGAGCTTGGCCTGTCGGAAAGCCTGTTCCGCGAGCCCAAGGTATTCAGCGCCTCCCTCCCCGGCTGCGCCCGTATCGTGAGCCGGCTTGCACGGCTTGCGGGTGCACGGCCCAGCACTACGGTCACGGATTGGCATGCAGAGCTCGCAGCGCTCGCCGCAGAGCTGATGCTGATGGCACATCATGGAGACGCCCCCGGCGGGCGCGCGAGCTACGCCGAGCGCATGCGCCTACTCCGTGCGTTCGAGCACCTGGTGCGGGAGCGCATCGGCGAGGACGTGCGCATCCCGCCATTGTGTCGTGCCATCGGCGTTGCCCAGCGCACGCTGGAGCAAGCCTTCCGCGACCAGCTGGGCATCTCGCCCCGACGTTACCTGACCATCCTGCGACTGCATGCGGCGCGCGACGCACTGCTGCGCGGTGCCGACGTCGACATCGCAGGCCTTGCTGCCCGCTGCGGTATGCACCACCCGGGGCGATTCGCATCGGAATACAGGGCTTTGTTCGGCGAATCGCCGTCGGCTACCGACCGCACCAACGCTTAAGGCCACAGCAAGAGGGACAAAACTGACCTCGTAGTTACATATACCGTCCCCGTTTTTTCGTTTTTTAGGGCGGCGCGTACTTTGGGCTAGAGCTGACGCTCAACGCCGTGACTGTGAGCAGGATGAGCGCCATGCCGAGGATCTGCAGAGCGGCCAGGCTTTCGCTCAACACCACGACGCCGAACAGCGACGCGGTCACCGGCTCGACCATGGCAACGATGGAGGCCACGGCCGGCGCCGTATGGTTGAGTCCGACAATATAGAGAATGAAGGACAACCCCGCCCCCAGCACCCCCAGGACGGCGAACAGCGGCCAGCTCGGTGTGCTTAGCACGGCAAGTGTCTGCTCCGTATCGCCCGGCCAGACGAGTACGGCGGCGAGCACCGCGAACGCGATGACCAGAATCGCCTGCGGAGTGCCATGCGGCGCAGCGTACTTGAAGCCGAAAATGAAGACGGCATAGGACAGCCCGGACAAGAGACCAGCAGCGACGCCGACCGGCGTCACACCTCCCGCCCCGGTCTCGTAGATCTGAGTGAGCAGCACGACGCCGACCATCACCATCGCAATGGCGACCCATTTGAGCGCGGTGGGTCGCTCGAGCTTGAGTGCGAAGGACACCAGGTAGACGAACACCGGCGCGCAGTACATCAGCGTTGCCGCAACGGCGACGCTGCCCTCGGCGATGCTCAAGAAATAGAACGCGAAATTGCCGGCGACACCGAGTCCGGCGACCGCTGACCAAAACCACAGCCAACGATTCGACAGCCCGCTGCCGCGCGGGCGCAATGCCAGCCACGCGAGCACGAACACAAGCCCGATGGCGCCCCGGTAGAGGGACACCACGAACGGGTCCCAACCGTCGGCCATCAGCACCCCACCGATGCCGCCGGACAGGCCCCAGCAGAGCGCCGCCAGGACCACGAAAGCTGTACTCATTTCTGCCCTTAGCAAGAGATTGCGGGGCTCCGAGCCCCGCAACACGTCGTAACCTCGGGCCTAAGGAGACGCCGACTTATTGGGCATCCTGCCCCGCACGGGAAGCGCCGATAAATCGGCGTTTCCCTATTCCGCGGCCCTCGCCTCGTCCTCAGCCACGGCCTTCATGCTGAGGCGAATGCGGCCCTGCTTGTCGACCTCGAGCACCTTGACGCGGACGACGTCGCCTTCCTTCAGCTTGTC
>NZ_JAIFKJ010000057.1 GCF_019695415.1 Thiohalocapsa sp. | reverse complement strand
CTCTAGCCGGGACAGACCCATCCCGCTGAACAATTTGGCTGCGGCCGTGCCGACTAAGTCCTACCGCGATAGCGGTTTAGTCCGTCGTTGACAAGCAGTCAGGGGCTCGGTGATTGCCGAAAGTGCACCTGAAGTGCTGAGGCACTCACAAAAAAACCGGCGCTGGGCCGGTTTCTTTTAACTGCTTGTTTTAATGGAGCCGGTGAGCGGATTCGAACCGCTGACCTACGCATTACGAATGCGCCGGGCGAAAGTAGGGTGTAAGCAAAACAGTAACATAGCGCGTCAAGCCCCGCGTAAATCACCAGAAATCGTCCGAAATAGCCAGCAGTCTCCAAAAACGCGTCATAGTGGCGTCATAGTAGCGAGGGATCGCTGCCTCCTTGCGGTTCATCAACTGTGCCCCCGTAACACCAACAGCACAGCAAGGTACCCCTCCTTGGTCAGGGTCGGGCACTTCAAGGAACGAAGCACCCCCCATTCCTCTGGCTGGATCTGCAACGATTCGATCAGCCGCGCGTCGCCCGCAAGCGCGATAAGGCCCGCGGACACGTTTTCGTCCTCGATCAGATGCTCTGGCCGCATCCGCGCCGGGAGCAGCCGGTGTGTGGCGTCCTCACCACACAGCCAGTGTACGGACACGCCGAGTGTCCCTGCCAGCAGGCGAAGCGTCTCCATCGATGGCGTTCGTGCGCCGCCCTCCAGTGCGGAGATATGAGGTTGCTCGACCCCCGCGCGGATGCCCAGTTCCGCCTGAGATAGCCCGGCGTTCTTCCGTGCCGAGCGCAGCCGCGTGCCGTCGAAGCGGGACGACGTCTTCATGGGATCGCGAATCTCGTAATTAGCCTGTCGATCTAAACAATAGCAGGGAGCCACCTAACTGGCGACGCGGGACCCAACGCCGCAAAGCAGACTATTGCTAGCAAGCATATGCAGAATAGCAAATGCAATACAACCGACCAAGCCTGGGGATTGGGAGGAGCAACAGATGCCTAGGACAGCGCCGGCGGGGTCTGCGTTGAACTTGTCGCCGACGAGAAAACGAAGCAGAGACAGAAGGGTAGAGCGGGCAAACCCATTGCCGGAAGAGTTCGGTAATCAGACGATGCGCCACTATCAGACGTTCCTGCTTCGTCATGGTCAGCGGTCTAACCAACAATCGAACAGCATGCCGCTGTGGGATCTGCTGCCAAAGTATGGTGTGCCCCGCAACCAGCAAGCCGCGCTGCGCGATGAGCGCGGCGACTTGCCCGTGCTGGAACAGCGGTTCGAGTATCTCGGGCAGCGGTACAGCCTCTACGTCGAAGCCGCGCGGGTGATGAGAGCAGATGGCCTCAGGGAAGATGTCTACCCGAGTGAGCGCGAGCAACTTGTCGAGAGTGCTCTACGTTATCTGGCCTCCCAGCACCCGCGTGGCTTTTATACCATAAACACCAATGCGGAAGCACCAGTCGCTGGCGTCGTATTTTCCGTTCACGAGATCCGGCAGTTGTTGGCGAAGCGCGGCCGGCACTTGACGTACAGAGATATCCGCGAGTCGCTCTATGTGATGCTCCGCTGCTACATCGAGGTCGACACCGCAGACCGGACGGCGTCTTTCGGTGGGCCTATCATCACTGGTGTGCAGCGTGTCGCGGCCACGAATGGCGAGACTGTCGACGGCGACAATGCACTCTGGCGCGTCGTTTTCAATAGCCATATCTCACAGGCCATTGCGCAATGCGAGTATCGCCAGTTCGATTTCGATCAGATGGTGCGATGTAAGGCGGCGCTCTCTCGATGGCTATACCTCGCGCTGGTGCATCGCTGGCGGAATGCCTCCCCAGTCCATCCGCTGCGAACCAGTCTGCAAGAGGTGGCGCGCGACAGCGGCTTCCTGGGTCAGGGTCAAGTGCGAAAGGCCGCATCGAAGCTCGATAAGGCGCTGGACGAGCTCAAGCGGGTAGGGGTCCTGCGTGACTACGATCGCGAGGAACAGCGGGGGAGCAAAAACAAGTTGCTCGACGTGAAGTACACCTTTCACGCCACGCCGGCGTTCTCCGGGCAGGTCATCGACGCTCACCTGAGAGAGAAAAGGTCCGACGAGCGCGATCTGAGACGACGGAACGAGCGCGGGGCAAGCAAGGGTATTTTCGGGCAGGGTGACGGGTATGTTTGGGCAAGGTGACGGGTGTTTTCGGCCAGGGTGCAGTTCGTGCGGCGAGTTATCCACAGAAACGGCGTCTCTCTGTGTAAGAAAACAAGGCGCGCGCGGCCGTCAGGCGGGCATTTTTGGGCAAGGTGGTGGGTATGTTTGGGCAGGGTCGAGCGTTCGGACGGGTATGTTT
>NZ_JAIFKJ010000402.1 GCF_019695415.1 Thiohalocapsa sp. | reverse complement strand
GAGGAAGAGGGTGGGGGTCCGGGAGCGCGTGCGGTGGCGGGTGATGGGGAAGCGGTCCGGGGGGACTCAGACCAGCACCGCGCCACGGCCGGACCCCAACGGGGCTGGCGGGGCGCGGCCGGCCCGGGGCGGCCGCGGCCACGGGGCCGCCGCGCGCGGCGTGGCGATGACTGCGAGGCGGGCACCGGCGCCGGGCTCGCCGCGGCGGGTGCCGGCGGGGCGCCCGCGCAGCGAGCCACTCTGGCTGGCGCCGGACTTGCCGCTCGAGTGCGAGCGGGTGCGCAGCGCGCCCATCTTGAGCATGGCCAGCAGGTTGTCCGGGATGGCCGCCTGGGCGGACTCCAGCACGACATCTTCCAGCGGCTTGTCGATGTCCTGCTCCGGCGACTGGCTGTCCTGATCGTCGTCCTGGTTCTCTTCCGGCGGCGGCGGCTCCTCGGGCTGCTGGTCCTCGGGCGGGTCCGGCATCGGCAGGCGTGTGGCGCGGGGGGCGAACACCAACCGCGCGGCGGCACCCACATCGTCCATCTCCACGACATCGCGGCCGGCCAGCGCCGCGGCGGCGCAGGCGATGCGCTGCGCGAACAGGCTGGCGCGCAGCGACTCGACCCCGAGCGCCAGCGCCGTGCCGCAGATGGCCTCCAGCATATCGTCGGGCACCGTGACACCCGGCAGGCGCCGGCGGGCACGCTGGATGGAGGCCGCATCCTCCTCAGGCGGCATGGCCGCGTTGTAGGGAATGTCGTTGAGATCAAGCAGGATCGCGAAGCGGTCCTTGAGCGTCGTCGGCACCTGCTCCTCGTCATTGGCGCCCTCGTCGAGTGCGAGAACGCCAAAGCGGGTGGGCGTGCGGGCGGTGATGCCGTCGCGCTCCACCAGGACCTCCTGCGTGTCCAGGGCCGCACTCAGGTGCGCGGCGGTGGAGCGGGCCACGCGCTCAGCCATGGCAAGCAGCACGACGCCGCCGTCGGCCTCGGCGAGCAGGCCGCGCTCCGCTACGGGGCGGCCGGCGTGCAGCGTGGCGGCCAGGTCCAGCCCGCCCAACAGGCGGCCGTCGGCGATGTGCAGGGGTACCCGGCGGAAGGGCTCCTCCGGCGGCAGCAGCTCGCGCAGGAAGTCGAGCCAGAGGTCGCGCACCGGGCCGGGCAGGGCGCGGACGTTGAGGCCGCCGGCGGCGACCGGGTCCAGCGCGAACAGGGCGGCGGCGAGGCAAGCATCGCTCCAGCGCGCGGCGATCTGCGCCCGCCGCTCGGCCTCGGCCTGCGCGACGGCTTCCGCGGCGGCGTCGGCGGGCTGTTCCCCAGACTGCATCTGCCCCAGCGCCGGGGCGGTGGCGCTCATGCCCCGAACAGCTCCTCCACCGCCCGGTTGACGCGGGTGGTGGAGCCTGCGTCGTCCAGCACATTGCGGCGCAGCCGGTGGCGCAATGCCGGCGGGGCCACGTGCTTCAGGTGCTTGTCCTCCACGGCCGCGTCGCCTTCCAGTGCGGCATAGGCGCGGGCGGCGCGGATCAGCGTCAGCTCGCCGCGGAGACCATCGGTGCCGAGCTTCATGCAGAGCTGCGAGGCGTGCTCCAGCGTGGCATCCGGCACCTCCACCTGATCCAGGTGCTCTTTCGCCTTGAGAATCTGGCGGCGGATCTTGCCGTCCTTGCGCTTATGCTTCTCGATAAATGCATCCGGGTCGCGCTCGAACTCATCGCGCAGGCGTACCACCTGCATGCGGCTCTTGAGATCCTGGGGTGTCGAGACCTCCACCGATAGGCCGAAGCGGTCCAGCAGCTGCGGGCGCAGCTCGCCTTCTTCTGGGTTGCCACTGCCCACAAGCACGAAGCGCGCGGGGTGGCGAACGCTCAGGCCTTCGCGCTCGACCACGTTCTCGCCGCTGGCGGCCACGTCCAGCAGCGCGTCCACCAGGTGATCCTCCAGCAGGTTGGCCTCGTCGATGTAGAGAAAGCCGCGATGAGCGCGGGCCAATAGGCCGGGCTCGAAGCGCTTCTCGCCGCGGGTGAGGGCGGACTCTAGATCCAGCGCGCCGATGACACGGTCCTCGGTGGCTCCAAGCGGCAAGTCCACCACCGGCACCGACCCCTTGCGCACCTTGAATCTGCCGCCGCTGGCGCGGGTGTCCCGGCAGGCATCGCACAAGGCAGCGTCGGCGGCGTCCGGATCACAGTTGTATGCGCAGCCCTCGACGACGCGCATGGGCGGCAGCAGCGCGGCCAGCGCACGGATGGCAGTGGACTTACCGGTGCCGCGGTCGCCGAACACCAGCACGCCGCCGATGCTCTGGTCCGTCGCCGCGATCAGTATGGCGAGCTTCATCTCGTCTTGGGCGACGATGGCGGAGAACGGGAAAGCGGCCGGCATAGGGATGATCCTTGGGTCTTGGGGCCTGTGTACTTGTCATCTGAGCGCACGGACCGGCGGACAACAGCCCCCGAACCTATCCCCCAGGGTTTATCCGGTCAAGCGAACGGCGGCCTTTGCTTGCTTTGGCGCAGTCAGCCGGCGCGGGCCGGGCAAAACGGCCCAGCGGGCGGATGCAGCAAAGCTCCGCCGGCCTATGCATGGTCTTGGCGGACTTGGCGCTCAGCTAACCGCGTTGTCGGCGTCGGGCCGCCAGGCTGCCTTGATCTGCCGGTGGCGCTGCTCGATCTCCCGGCGCAGCTCGCGGCGCAGCTTGGCACTGTCGTTGCGTCGGCGCTCGAGGGCGGTATCGATCTGGAGCGACGGCACGGGCACCGGACGGCCCGTCTCATCAACCGCGACCATGGTGAAGTAGCAGGTCATCACGTGGCGCGTGGTCTTCTCGATGATGTCCTCGGCGAGCACCCGGATGCCGATCTCCATGGACGTGGTGCCCGTATAGTTCACCGCCGCAAGAAAGGTCACCAGCTCACCAACGTGGATGGGCTCGCGGAAGAAGACCTGATCCACCGACAAGGTCACCACGTAGCGCTTCGCATAGCGCGCCGCGCAGGCGTAGGCCGCCTGGTCCAGCAGCCGCAGCATGGTGCCGCCGTGGACGTGGCCAGAGAAATTGGCCATGTCCGGCGTCGCCAGGTGGGTCATGCACAGGGTTTTGTGCTGCTGTTCCATGGTGATGCCGTGATGTGTGGCGAGGAAAGTATAGGCTCGGGGCGCCTGAGCGGGGTTTCCAGGCCGGCGGTCAGCGCAGCCGGCGTTTTCGCGGCACCGGCGCAGGCCGACCTTCACCCGCCCGCGGGGCATAAGGATGCCTTGCGGGCGGAGCTTGCAGCTCACATACTCGCCGCCGGCACGCAGCCCGCGTGCGGTTGCCCCCGCGCTTGCCGGATGGATAGCCGCCACGCCCCGCATCAAAACTGACCCGCTGCCCGCCGCAAAGGTCCTGCAATGCAGAAGGTGACGCTTCACATCGCCTACGGAGCGGGCACACTGGCCGAGCTCGCGGCAGGCGCCGCCCTGCTGGATGCGGATGAACAGGCACGGGCGGCGCGCTTTCGGCGCGAAACGGACCGAATGCTGTATTGCGCCGCCCACGTGCTGCTGCGCCAAGCGCTCTCTCAGCAGGCGGAGCCTGCGCCCGCGGCATGGCGCTTCGGGCAGAGCCCCCGCGGCCGCCCGGAGTACGACGCCGGCATCTGCCCCGGCTCGCCGCGCCTGCGCTTTAATCTGACCCACACACCAGGCCGGGTGTGCTGTGCGCTGACCCGGCAGCTGCCAGTGGGCGTCGACGCCGAGTGCCGGCGCGGCCTGCGCGACGCACGCGCCCTCGCACAGCGTTTCTTTGCCGCGGACGAGGCCGCCGCCATCGCCGCTGCCCGCCTGGCCGGCTCGGCGGCGGAGGCCTTGACCTTTCAGTCCATCTGGACGCTCAAGGAGGCCTACGTGAAGGCCCTCGGGCTCGGCCTGTCCATGGGCCTGGACCGCTTCGCCTTCCGGCTCACCGGGGGCGCCCCGGCTCAGATCCGGCTGCACCAAGGGCCGGATGCAGCGCACCCGGCCGCCCACTGGCGCTGCGTGCTGCTGCACCTCGACGGCGGCCGCTGCACCCTGGCGGCGGCGGTGCCTGCACCAAAGGGCGCCCGCTTTCGGGTCCTCCTGCATGGCGGCGACGCCGCGCCGGAGCCTATGCTCGCGGGGGCCACGGCGGAGACCGTGCTGCTGCCGGCGCAGCGCATCGGACCGCCCAGCGAAGGGCTGTAAGGCACCCGTTTTCCCGGCAAAGCAGGCAGCAGGAGCCGACGCGGCACCTCACGAGCAAGCAAAAACGCCAAGAAAATCGGCGTTCCCCTAAGCCGGGCGCCGTGCTGTGGGCAGGGATGGTTTCGGCAGCCGCAGCGTCCGGGTTTGAAAAACGGTACCCAATGGAGCGACTCGCCGCGCCACCCGCACGAGCACCTCGGCGTCTGCGCCGCCGGGCAGCAGCAGCCCGGCGCAGGTACCGCTGTGCGCGGTGACGACGCCGAGCACGTCCGGCTGCCTAGCCTGCTTCAGCAGGCCGGCGAGGAAGGGATTGCCGGTGCGCGCGAGATGCCGCTCGGTGGCTGCCTGGGCGCAGCGGGCGATGGCGGTGTCATCGCGGGCCGCGAAGGAGGCGAGCACGCGCTCGTAGAGCGCCTGGTCCTCGGCGATGCGGGCCTGCCCGAAGCGCAGGCGGCGGTTGTAGGCCTGGGTGCAGACCACACCGCCGGCGTCCACAGCGATGATCCGGAAGTCCGGCACGTAGTCGAAGCACGCCAGCGGCCGGCCCCGGCGGTGGTTGTAGGCCACGCAGGTTGGGTAGTGCAGCGCGTCATGGGGCTCGATTGCGGCAAAGAGCCGGCAGATGAACGCCTCGCCCGCGGCGACGCCGAACAGGGCCTCACAGGCCCGCAGCACTGCCAGCATGTCCGCCGTGCTGGAGCTGAGCCCCTTGCCGACGGGCATATCCCGGCGCAGCCCCAGGCGGAGCCCGATGCCAGTCTCGAGCCCCAGCGCCCGCAAATAGGCCTCCGCGACGCGGCGAGACTTGGCCAGGGGTGTGGTGACGCGGGACGCACCCACCACCGGCTCGCAGACGACCCCGCAGCGGCTCCACAGGTCCACGGGCAGGGTGATCAGGAAGTCCTCACCATCAGCGCGGCGGCCCTGGGCGATTTCGCCGAAGCTCGCGAAGGACTCGCCCGCAGCGACACTGCCGCCCGCGCCGGTAGGGCAGGTCGTGCACACGACCCCTGCGGACTGGGCATCCAGCGAGACACAAGCGTTTGAGGTGGGCGGGGCCTGCAGCATGGGCGGAAGCGTACAGGATCAGGCCAGCACTGACCCGCCGGCAGCGAGGCGCTGCCGGCAATGCCCGTTGCTGCCGATGATCGGCCGGGCGTGGCACCATGAGCGCTTTTGGTCCTGTTGAAGCTCACCCGTGCCCACAGCCCAGCAAAGCCCGCCGCCACCACAGACCGATGCGCCAGCGCCGGCAGCGCCCGTGCCGGCGGTCGCCATTGGCGACTCACGCTGGTCCGCGGACGCCTGCGCGACCGTGGTGGCCCGGCTCGGCCGGCAGCTGTCGGGACAGGGGCTGCGGGCAGGGGACATCGTGCTGCGCGCCACGGACGACCCGGTACATCTGCTGCTCATGCAGCATGCGTTGGTCTATGCCGGTGCGGGGCTGCTGCCCCACCCGGCCGACCTGTCGGCGGCGGCGGTCGACGACCTCAGCGCCGCGGTCGGCGCCGAGTGGCGCTGGCACGCAGGCTCGCTGATGGCTAGCGGCCTACACCGCGCAGGCGATCAGCCGAACCGGTTCGCGCCGGCGCTGCTCATCCGCACCAGCGGCAGCGGTGGCGCGCCGAAGGCCGTGATGCTGACGACAGCACAACTGCTCGCGTCCGCCGAGCGGGTCAACGCGGCGCTGGACCTGCAGGCCGGCGACGAATGGCTCTGCGTGCTGCCGCTGCATCACATCGGCGGGCTCGCCATCGGCTGGCGCTGCGCGCTGGCGGGGGCGACGCTGCGGCTGCTCCGGGATGCAGTGCAGGGCGGCTTCAATGCGCAGGCGCTGGCGGCCGCGCTGGCGCGGCATCCCATCACGCACCTCTCTCTGGTGCCGGCCATGCTGGCGCGACTGCTTGAGGTGATGCCCACACCGCCACAGGGGCTTCGGGTCCTGCTGTTGGGCGGTCAGGCGCTGCATCCGGCGCTCGCACGGCGGGCGTCGGCGGCCGGCTGGCCGCTCTACCTGAGCTACGGTATGTCCGAGACGAGCTCTATGATCGCCGTCGGTGCCTGGCAGGAGGACGTGGCGTCCGGCTGTCGCGTCGGCCCGCCGCTGCCCGATGTCACGCTGGACTGTGCGGAGCCCCATGCGCCGCCGCGTGCGCTGCGTCTGCGCGGCCCCATGCTGATGTCCGGCTATGCGGATGCGAGCAGACGGCCGGGCGTCGGCCTCGCCGATGGCTGGCTGACCACCAGCGACCTGTGCCGGCTGGATGCGGACGGCGCCCTGCGGATCTTCGGACGGGCCGATGACCTCGTGGTTATCGGCGGCGAGCAGGTCTCGCCGGCCGCCGTGGAGGCGAAGCTCGCCGCGGCACCCGGTGTGCAAGAGGTGGCAGTGGTCACCCTGGACCATCCCCACTGGGGTGCGACCCTCGCGGCCTGCTGGCGTGGGCCCGCGGCACCCGCGGCGGTGGAGGCCTGGTGCCGGAGCGCGCTGTCGGTGCGGGAGCGCCCGCGCATCTTCCGGCGCATCAACGCCCTGCCGCTGCTGGCCTCCGGCAAGCCGGATCGGGCGGCACTCGTCCGACTCGCCGCCACGCCGGATACCCCAGGGTGCTTGCAGATGCGTGAAGGTTTCGATGCGTCCTGAATGTCGCAGGTGTCGAAAGGGCTGAGGGCTGCTGAGGGCTGAGGAGCAGTTGCAGCTGGCTGTGTGGAAGTCCGGCCCTCGGCCC
>NZ_JAIFKJ010000192.1 GCF_019695415.1 Thiohalocapsa sp. | reverse complement strand
CCTAGGGCATGCGCCGTTCCTGTGTGCATCGGCTGCTGCCGCAGCGCTGCGGAAATTGACGGCAAAATCCCCCTAAGCTACCGTAGCCGGCCCCGAATGCACAAACCCTCGCATGAGCAAACAGACCGCGAAAGCCAAGCCCGCCGCCTCGGATGCCGACGCCACCGCGGAACCTGTCGCGGATGCACCTGCGACGATCACCGAGCCGCCGCAGTTCGAGCGCGCGATGGACGAGCTGGAAGCCCTGGTCGACCGGCTGGAAAGCGAGGATCTGACCCTGGAGGAGTCGCTCGCGGTGTTCGAGCGCGGCATTGGCCTCACCCGTGCGTGCCAGCAGGCGTTGGATGCCGCGGAGCAGCGCGTGCGCATCCTGACCGAACAATCCGAGAGCGCGGCTCCGGAACCCTTCCGCGGCAGTACCGAAGAGTGACCAAGCCGGCCTCGCGCCCCGCTGCAATCGGCCCGATCAGCTCCGCATCCTGCCCCGAGAGCGCCCCATGAGCGAAGACCCACTCGGCCCGCTGATGGCGCAATGCCGCGAGCGCGTCCAGGGCGTGCTCGACGGCCTGCTGCCCGCTGCGGATACCTCCCCGGAGCGCCTGCACGCGGCCATGCGCTATGCGGTGCTCGGCAGCGGCAAGCGTGTCCGGCCCGTCCTCGCCTACACGGCCGGGCTGGCCGTCGGTGTACCTTGGGAGCGCCTGGACGCGGCCGCGGCAGCGCTCGAGATGATCCACGCCTCCTCCCTGGTACACGACGACCTGCCGGCCATCGACGATGATGACCTGCGCCGCGGCCGACCCACTTGCCACCGGGCCTTCGATGAGGCCACTGCGCTGCTGGCGGGTGACGCCCTGCAGACGCTGGCCTTCGGTGTGCTGGCCGAGGACGAGGCCAACGCCCCCAGCGCCCGGATCCAAATGGTCGCGCGCCTGGCGCAGGCGTCAGGCGCCGCCGGCATGCTGGGTGGCCAGGCCCTGGATCTGGCCTCGGAAGGCCGGCGCCTGGACCTGGCGGCGCTCAAGAACATCCACAGCCACAAAACCGGGGCCCTGATCCGCGCCGCCGTCGCCATGGCACCCATCGCCGCGGATACACCCGAGGCAGACGCCATCGAAGCGCTGGATCGGTATGCGGCGTGCATCGGCCTAGCCTTTCAGGTGCAGGACGACCTGCTGGACGTCGAAGGCGATACCGCTGTCATCGGCAAGGCGAGCGGCGCGGATGCAGCCCACCACAAGGCGACCTATCCGTCGCTCCTCGGACTCGACGCTGCACACGCCGCCGCCCAGGAGCTGGTGGATTCGGCGCTCGCCGCGCTGTCCGGCTTCGACGACCGTGCTGACCCTCTCCGCTGGATTGCGCGCTACATCATCGACCGCGACCGCTGAGCCGCCGCCTTCAGCCATGCCGCACGCTGCGGCGCGGGCAGCGTTTGCCCTGCCCCGCACGATCCCCGATAATCAGCCCAACACGCAAGTACCGGTGCAGCCGAACAATATCCGCAATCTTTGCCGGTTTGTTCCGGCGCCGCCGGCGCACACTTCCTCCGCACGGGCCTGGTATTGACCGCCGGCTCGGTCAGAGGCTTACGCCATCCGAGGATGCAGTTCATGGATTCCAGGCTTTCTACGGCCACCACCAGCCACGCCATCGCCGATGTTCAGGCGAGCGCCGACACCAGGCGTATCGCGATCGACAAGGTGGGCATCAAAGACATCCGCCACCCGGTGCGCATCAAAGACCGCAGCGGTCACGAACAGCACACGGTGGCAACCTTCAATATGTTCGTGTACCTGCCTCACAACTTCAAAGGCACACACATGTCGCGCTTCGTGGCCATCTTGAACGGCCATGAGGACGAGATCGGCGTCGCCACCTTCAAGCAGATGCTCGCAGAAATGGCCGACCGGCTGGAGTCCGAAGCCGGCCACATCGAGATGCGCTTCCCCTTCTTCGTCAAGAAACAGGCCCCCGTATCCGGCGTGCCGAGCCTGATGGATTACGACGTCACCCTGATCGGCGAGATCAAGGACGGCAAGCCGCAGATGTCCATCAAGGCCGTGGTGCCCGTCACCAGCCTCTGCCCCTGCTCCAAAGAGATCTCCGACTATGGCGCCCACAACCAGCGCTCGCACATCACCGTGCAGGCGCGCACCCGCGGCTTCCTGTGGATCGAAGAGCTCATCGAAATGGTGGAGGCCGAGGCCTCCTGCGAGCTCTACGGACTCCTAAAGCGCACGGACGAGAAGCACGTCACCGAGCGCGCCTACGACAACCCCAAGTTCGTCGAAGACACGGTCCGCGACGTCGCCAAGCGCCTCAACGACGACGAGCG
>NZ_JAIFKJ010000546.1 GCF_019695415.1 Thiohalocapsa sp. | reverse complement strand
GGTGTACACGGTGGGGCTCGGGGGGGCAGCGCAGGGCGGGCAGTTGGTCACCTCCGCCCAGCCGTGGAAGCCCGCGAGGAACCCCGCCGGCGCGGCGGGCAGGATGAGCATCCCCAGCAGCGCCGTCGTCGCCAGCGTCACGTTGCAAGCCTTCATGCTTGATGCCTCCCGTCGCAGTTTGTAGCCCGGCCTGGGCTCGGCACGAGCCGCCCAGCGCACTTGACAGCACGCTACGCGATCTCTCGAGGAGGTCCCATCGGGAAACACCCCATTCTTTGGGGGAATTGGATCGGCCACCGGCCTGCGAGCGGCCTTGTCGTCGGCATGGCTCAAGGTCCGAACCAGCTGCACAGCACCAAGGTCCGTGTGTTGCCCCAAGCACGCGTGCCGCCGCCAACCGGCAATCTGCCTGACAACGCGCGGGGCATACGCCATGATGGCAAGCGGTCGCGGGTAGTACCGTTCCTTAAGCTCGCGATGCCCAGCCACCGGCCCTGCCGCCAGGAACTCCCGTGCCGAACAGCCGATGCCACCGCGCATGATCCGCTACTTCGCCCACCACCCCACTGCCGCGAACATGCTGATGGTGCTGTTCCTGGCGCTGGGGCTGGTGAGCCTGCCGCAGTTGAAGCGCGAGACCTTCCCCGACTTCGCGGCGTCCGAGGTGCAGGTGCAGGTGCCCTACCCCGGCGCCGCGGCGGAGGATGTCGAGAACGCCATCTGCCGGCCGCTGGAGGACGCCATCACCGGCATCGCGGACCTGCACGAGGTGCGCTGCGAGGCGCGCGAGGGTATGGCCACCGCGGTCGCTGAGATGGCCGAAGGCGCGGACTTTGCGCGCTTTCTGGATGACGTGAAGACCGAGGTGGACGGCATCGACCGCTTCCCTGAGGACATCGAGACCATCGTCATCACCCAGCTCGGGCGAATGGACCGGGTGGTGTCCATCGCCGTCACCGGCCCCATGGCGGACCGAGACCTGAAGGCCTACGCGGAGCAGATGAAGGACCGGCTGCGGACGCGGCCCGGGATCTCGCAGGTGACCGTGCAGGGCTTCGCCGACAGCCAGTTCCACATCGCCGTGCACCGGGCGACGCTGCTGGCCTATGGGCTGAGCGTGGATGACCTGATGCGGGCTGTGGCCGATCAGGGGCTGGACCTGCCCGCTGGCAGCATTGAGAACCGCGACCGGGAGATCCTGATTCGCTTCGACGACGAGCGCCAGAGCGTGCAGGCGCTGGAGGACCTTGTAGTGGTGGGCGCTGCCGCCGGCGGCGAAGTGCGCCTGGGCGAGCTGGCCCGGGTGACGGACCGCTTCGAGGACCCGGAAGTCCGCATCGAGTTCGACGGCCGCCGCGCCGCCGTGCTCCAGGTCACCAAGACCAAGCAGCAGGACACCCTGGACGTGATGGCCGAGGTCAATGCCTTCCTCGCCGAGGCGCGTGCCGTGGCGCCGCCTGGCGTGCGCTTTCAGCTGACCCAGAATTTGAGCTCCATCGTCGAGGACCGACTCACCATGCTGGCCACCAACGGCCTGCAAGGCTTGGTGCTGGTGTCCTTGGCCATGGCGCTGTTCTTTCGGCTGCGCTTCGCCTTCTGGGTGGCCATGGGGCTGCCGGTGGCCTTTCTGGGCGCGCTCTTCTTCATGGGCGTCTTGGGGCTGTCCATCAACATGATCAGCATGGTGGGGCTTCTGATCGCACTCGGCCTGCTGATGGACGACGCCATCGTCATTGCCGAGAACATTGCCACCAAGCTGGCCCAGGGCGAGAACGCAATGACCGCAGCAGTGGACGGCACCAAACAGGTGGCGCCGGGTGTCATCGCGTCTTTCCTCACCACGGTCGCCGTTTTCGGTCCGCTCGCGTTCCTATCCGGCGACATCGGCCAGGTGCTGAAGGTGCTGCCTGTCGTGCTGATCCTGGTGCTGGCGGTGAGCCTGGTGGAGGCATTTCTGATTCTGCCGCGGCACCTGGGCCACGCGCTCACCGGACACGAACGCGATACGCCGCCGCGCTGGCGCGTGCGCTTCGAGCAGGGTATTGACTGGGTCCGGGAACGCATGGTGGGCGGCGCGGTGGACGGCGCCATGGCCGGGCGCTACCTCTTTTTGGGCTGCGTGGTGGCTCTGCTCATCGTGACGCTCGCGTCGATGGCCGCCGGAGTGGTCAAGTTCCGCGCCTTTCCGGACATCGAAGGGGATGTCATGGAGGCCCGCATCCTGCTGCCCCAGGGCACGCCGCTCTCGCGCACCGAGGCCGTCGTGCAGCGGGTCACCACGGCGCTGCAACAAGTCGACGCGGAATTCACGGCCGAGCAGCCTGCAGGCCCGGGCGGAGCGCCCGAGCCCCTGGTGCAGCAAATCAGCGTCCACTACAACACCAACGCCGACGCCTTCGAATCCGGCCCGCACGTCGCCACCGTCAGCGCCGACCTGCTGACGGCGGAGCGCCGCGCCGGCAGCATGCAGGACTACATCAACCGCTGGCGTACGCTGACGGGCCCTGTGGCGGATGTCATCAGCCTGACCTTCACCGAGCCCACCATCGGCCCGGGCGGGCGAGACCTGGAGATCCGCCTGTTCGGCGATGACCTGGACCGGCTCAAGGCCGCGGCCGTGGCGCTCCAGGGCTGGCTCGCCAGCTACGCCGGCGTCCAGGACATGACTGATGATCTGCGCCCCGGCAAGCCGGAGGTGACGCTCAGGCTGAAGGACGGCGCCATGTCGCTGGGCGTGACGGCCGCCATGGTGGCGCGGCAGGTACGCGATGGCTTCCAGGGCGCCCAGGCCAGGGAGATCCAGGTAGGCCGGGAGTCTTACGAGATCGAGGTCGGCCTCGCCGACGCCGATCGCTTGAGCCTGCGGGACCTGCTCGATTTTCGGATTCAGTTGCCCTCCGGTGCCCAGGTGCCGGTCAGCGCCGTTGCAGACCTCACCGAGTCCCGCGGATATGCCCGAATCCAGCGCATCGATGGGCGGCGCACCATCACCGTCTACGGTCAGGTGGACGCGGAGACCGCCAACGCGGCGGAGATCGTCGCCGACACCCGGGAGCGCTTCATCCCTGAGCTCGCGCAGCGCTTCCCGGACGTCGATTTCGGCTTCGAGGGCCAGGCGCGGGAGGCCCGGGCGACAGGCGGCTCCATGCTGCGGGGCTTCGGGCTCGGGCTGCTCGGGGTCTTTCTGTTGCTGGCCTTCCAGTTCCGGTCCTGGCTGGAGCCCTTCGCCGTGATGGCCGCCATCCCGCTGGCGCTGGTCGGTGTGGTCGCCGGCCACCTGTTGATGGGCCTGGAGCTGTCCATGCCGAGCATCATGGGCTTCGTGTCCCTGTCCGGCATCGTCGTTAACGATTCCATCCTGTTGGTGGAGTTCCTGAAGATCCGCGTGCGCGAGGGCATGAGCGTACCCGAGGCCGCCCGCCGCGCCAGCCGTGAGCGCTTCCGGGCGGTGCTGCTGACATCGGTCACCACGATCGCTGGGCTGCTGCCACTGCTCGCTGAGCGCAGCCTCCAGGCGCAGGTGCTGATCCCGCTCGCCACCAGCATCGTCTTCGGCCTGCTCGCCTCGACGCTCTTGGTGCTGTTCGTGGTGCCCGCGCTGTTCGCCGTCTTCGACGACCTGGGCTGGACCTCGCGGGAGAAGATTCTGGCAGAGGAGCGGACGAGTACGCCCGCGCGACCGCCCGGTGATACCTCCGCGCCCTGAGCCTGCTTGCGGCAGGCAACCGGAGCGTGCTCGGCGGCCATGAGCCTGAGCCGTCAGGCCGCATCGGGGCTTTCGTGCTCCCGGCAGATACGGCTTGCGTCGACGGCTGACAGCGGCTCACCGGTGAGCTGGCAGCGGCTGCCGGCAGCGCTGCGCTCGTGGAACCGGCAACTGCCGCAGACCCCGAAGCTCCGGCGTCCGTGAGCAAGCTGCAACGCAAGGAGCAGCTCGGTCAGGGCCGTGTCCAATGCGGCGCGGCTGCCATCGTCCAAACCCGCCGCCGCCTGCTGCAACGTCTGCGTGTAGGCGGCCCGCCCCAAGAGGTCCAAGGCCGCGTCAGTGGGTGCGAGATGCACCACGCGGCGATCCCCGGCATCCGGTTGCTTGGACACCAGTCCCTTCGCCACCAACAGCTTCAGGCTCTGCGACACAGTGCCCTTGGTCTGGCCGAGGAACTCGGCCACAGCGAGAGGAGTGTCGGAGTAACGGTTGCAGGCGGCGAGATATCGCAGCGTCTGCCAGTGGATGGGCTGCAGCCCCGCCTGCGTCCCGGCGACGCGGGCCTCGCTGCGCAGCAGGTTGCAGAGGCGTTCCAGGGTGTCGTCGATGGGCATGGCGCCAGCTTAGTGTGCCGTTAGTTTCTTGTCGAAACTTTCTTGACGGGCAGCTCAGGGCCGTCTAGGCTCAGATTCCGTATCGACTCGATACTATATGAACAACAGCTGCCAATAGGAGACCACCGCCATGCATCGCAACTTGCTCATCGGCATCGGCGCTGCCCTCGCGCTGGGCGCGTTCGGCACAAACGCCGCCGAGCCGCCGGACTACCCAAAAGACTACCGCAACTGGACCCACGTCAAGTCCATGGTGATTCACCCGGGCCACCCTTTGGCGCAGCCGTTCCAAGGGATCCACCACGTCTATGCCAACGACGCCGCCCGCGCTGGGCTGGCCAGCGGCGACTACGCCGACGGCGCCATCTTCGTTTTCGATCAGCTGGCGTACAACACCGCCGACAACGCGTCCACCGAGGGCGAGCGCGTGCTGCTCGGCATCATGCTGAAGAACGCCGAGCGGTACGCCGACACCGGCGGCTGGGGTTTCGAGGCCTGGCAAGGCGACAGCCGAACCGCGCGCATGGTCAACGACGGCGGCGCCGGCTGCTACAGCTGCCACGAAGACGTGGCGGCGCGGGGTTACGTGTTTACGCAGTGGCGGGATTGAGGATCAGCACGTCCAAGTCTGGCCTCGCAGCCAGGGCCTTCATGTTGAGCCGCCTTGACGGGCGCGGGCGGCGAGCCGGGCGTGCAGGCTGCCGGGGTCAGCGGATGAGGAAACCGGTACTACGAACAGGGCCGAGCTATGGAACGCCGCGCCCGTTTGCCTGACCTAGGATGGCCCCACCGCCAACGGTCAGCCGGACCCTGGACGGGAGCCGGCCGAGCTAGCGACGCGGCCCCGCACAGGCAACGGCATTCGGATCCCGGCCGGTGCCGGTGGGACGGAAGCGGGCCGGAGCCAGGGCGTCGTAGTCGGGCTCGAAGCCGGCAGCGATGAGGGTCTCGCGCAGCGGGGATTCCAGCGCCGGCTCCCCGTCGATGTGCTGGATAAGCAGGCGCTTGCGCCCGGACGGGATCCTGTGCAGCGCGCCGGCCGCGAGGTCCAGCTCGCGGCCGGTGTCCGTGACACTCCCTGGAAAGCTCAGGAGCTGGCGGCCGTTGGCGGCCAGGTAAAGCACGGGCTTGCCCGCGACCAGGATGAGCCAGGCGCCGGTGCTGCGCTTGGGCGCCTGCTTGGCGACACCGGCCCCGCGTCCCGTGGGAGCGGCGTCCCCGCCACGATCAACCGCGCGCGTGCCGCCGGTGCCCGTGGGAGCGGCATCCTTGCCGCGACTGGCCTCTGTGGGAGCGGCATCCCTGCCGCGACTGGCCGCATCCACCACCGCAGTCTGCGGCCAGTCCAGCAAGGCACCAAAAGGATTGGCCGGATCGGCGGCTGGCAGGATGCGCACGTCGTCCTCGGTGTAGCCGTCCATAGGCGGCTCATCCTCGCGGGCAGCGCGCAGGCGCTCGACCGCGCCAGGCAGCGCGAACTGGGCACCGGATAGGCCCTCGACGAAGTGCCCGCGGCGCACCTGGCCGCCCTCCTCCAGCTCCTTCAGCACTTTATAGATGGGGCCGAAGCCGCCGGGGATATTCTCCGCAGCCACGGCCTCGCGGCTCACGATCCCGTAGCGCTCCAGCCGCAGGCGGGCCGTGAGCAGGATGCGCTCGGTGTCGGTGATCCCGTCATCGGCGCCGAGGTCCGCCACAAGCGACCAGCGACCGCCGGCGAAGCCGCCAGGCTGGCTGCCGGTCTGGCCGGCGCCACCGCCGCGGCCCAGGCTCCCGCGCAGGCCGGCACCAGCAACGCGCCGGCCACGCTGCCCGCCTGAGCGACCCGCAGCTTTACCCTTGCCGGCGGCGAGTGCCCGCAGCGGCGCGAAGGTGTCGTTGGTGACGAGCCCGTCCCAGACCAGGTCCCAGAGCGCGCTGTCGAACGCCTCCCGGCCGGCGGCGGCGCCGATGCCGACCCGCTCGATTACCGGCTCCGCTGCACCTTGCAGGTCCATCAGGAAGCAGGCGCCGCGGCGGTGGAGCTGATCCAAGAGTGCCCCGCGCAGTTGGTCCGCCAAGTCATCCGCCAGCGCCCTGGAGCCGAAGGCCACGGCATCGGAGCTTCCCCCTGAGGTCGATGGATCTGCGCGACAGGCCGTATCCCCATCACCGCGCCCCTCAGCCCTCACCCCTGCGCCCTTGCGCATCGTCCCTAGCCCCTCGCCCCTCGCTCCTCGTCCCTCGCCCCTAGCGCCTATCAAACCAACATTCTCCCGCCGATACACAGCAATCTTCCCATCCTTGGGCCCGGCAGCGCCCCGCCCCACCCAGACGATCTGCCCGGTGGCCGCGAGCATGTCGAGGTCTTCGGAGCGGTAGCCGGGCACGCGGGCCGGCAGCAGCACCCGATCGAGCTGGGCCCAGCTGACCGTGAGACCCTCAAGCTGCAGCAGGGCCTCCAGCCGGCGTTCGCGGCTGTCCCGCGCCTGGCGGCTGCCGGCCGCGCCGAGGCCGGGCCAAACCGGCAGACAGCGGCCGAGGGGCGCCCCGGCCCACGCGGCGCCCCCGCACCGGGGGCGGGCGGGGGCGCGGAGGGCGCGGCGCCGCCGCCCCCCCCCCGCACCCCACACACCCCGACACC
>NZ_JAIFKJ010000586.1 GCF_019695415.1 Thiohalocapsa sp. | reverse complement strand
TGTTGGGCCCCCGGGCTGGTGGGCGTCAGGTACCCGGACCGGAAACCCAAACCCTAAAAGCTAGGTTTGAGGAAGAATAAGGCGGCCCGCCGCCGGGGCAGGGCCGCCCGCGCCGCAGCCGCCTGACGGGCTGACTGGCGTGCCCGACGAGCCTCCCCACCTTGCTCGCGCTGTTGCGCGCGATTGTGCGCCGCGCGGGGCACGGTCGCGGCTGCGCGCAGTCGGATGTCGGGCGCAGCGTGCGGAAACACCGCAACGTCGGCCCCACATGCCACCGCAGGACGCATCGACGACCTCAGGGGCAGCGGCTATCCTTCCCAGCCTGCCCGTTCCCGGCACCAGACGCAAGCGAGACGAGACACCATGAACCAGGATTGGCAAACCTTTCTCACCGCACGCGGCGCCACCATTGCCGCCGAGGGTACAGCCCGATTCGACGGGGCACCCACAGACCCTGCCTGCGCCGTGGCGGACCTGTCCCACCTCGGGCTCATCGCCGTCGGTGGCCCCGAGGCGGTGGACTTTCTGCAGGGCCAGGTGAGCAACGACGTGCGCGAGGTCTCCGAGACCCACACCCAGCTCAGCAGCCATTGCAGCCCCAAGGGCCGCATGTTGGCCAATTTTCGGCTGCTGCGCATGGAGGAGACCATCTTCCTGGTGCTGCCCCGCAGCCAAATGGACGCGCTGCTGAAGCGGCTTCGCATGTTCAAGCTGCGCGCCAATGCAACCATCGACGACGCCAGCGACGCGCTGGTGTGCTGCGGCATCGTCGGCGGCTGCGCGGATGCCGCGCTGGCCGAGCGTTTCGGCAGCCTGCCGCAGGGCGACAACGACATGGTGCGCGCCGGCGATGCAGCGCTGATCCGCGTCGCAGGCTCAGTGCCGCGCTACCTCTTCGTTGGGCCGGCCGCTGACGCCAAGACGCTGTGGGAAGGCGCCGTCACCGCGGGTGCGGCGCAGGCAGGCCCCGACCTGTGGGCCTTGCACGACATCCGCGCCGGCATTCCCACCGTGGTGCCGGAGACGGCGGACGCCTTCGTGCCGCAGATGGCCAATATGCAGCTCATCGACGGCGTGAGCTTCCACAAAGGCTGCTACACGGGCCAGGAGGTGGTTGCCCGCATGCAGTACCTGGGCAAGCTCAAGCGGCGCATGTACATCGCCGAGGTGGACACGGATACGCCCCCCAAGCCCGGCGAGGTGCTGGGGGCGGCCGGCGGCAGCTCGGGGCGGGGGCGGGGGCGTGTGGTGGATGCCCGCGCCAGTGCGCCCGGCCATTGGGGGCTGCTGGTGGTGGCCGAGATCGCCGCTGCCGAGGGCGAGGGACTCCAGCTCGGCGCGGACGGGCCGATGCTCGAGCTGCGTGCCCCTGCCTACGGGTTCGGCGACGCTATCTGAGCCTCGACGCGGCGTTTGCTCACGACTGCGCGAGGCCAAAGATCAGCAGCACAGCGCCCTGGAGGAGGTCACGCTGGACAAACCGCAACAGGCGCCTGAACCGTCCGCCGATGCTCCCATCGGCGTCTTCGACTCCGGTGTCGGCGGTCTCACCGTGCTCGCCGAAATCCGTCGTCTGCTCCCCGGTGAGCACCTGCTCTACGTTGCCGACTCAGGCTTCGCCCCCTACGGCGAGCGCCCGGAGGCGCTCATCCGCGCACGCTCAGAGCAGGTGACCAAGTTTTTGCGCGCGCAGGGCGCCAAGGCCATCGTCATCGCCTGCAACACGGCCACCGGTGCCGCCGCGTCGCACCTGCGCACCCGCCACGCGCTGCCCATCATCGCCATGGAGCCCGCCATCAAGCCCGCGGCGGCCAGCACCAGAACCGGCGTCATCGGCGTGCTCGCCACCAGCGGCACGCTCAAGAGTGACAAGTTCGAGGCCCTGCGTGGGCGCTTTCATGGCGCCGTGGAGGTGCTGACGCAGCCCTGCCCGGGGCTGGTAGAGCTGATCGAGGCGGGGGACTTCCAGGCCGAAGCCCTGCGCAGCCTGCTCGCCGACTTGGTGCTGCCGCTGCTCGACCGCGGGGCGGACACGCTGGTGCTGGGCTGCACCCACTATCCATTGGTGCGCGGGCTGATTGCGGACATTGCAGGCCCCAAGGTCCGCATTGCCGATGCGAGCGCCGCGGTGGCCAGGCAGGTGCAGCGCCGCCTTGGTGAGGCCGGGCTGCTGCGCGGCAGCGCCCAGCGCGGCCAGGCCAGCTTCTGGACGAGCGCCGAGCCGCCTGAGGCGGCCACTGCACTGATCCGCCGGCTCTGGGACCAGCCCGTTGACGTCGCCGTGCTGCCCGATTGAGCTGCCGGCGCCGAGTGGCCCTTGCGGATGCGGCGCGCTCAGGCCCAAGACCCCTTCAGATCAAACACACGAGGAGAACAACCCGCAATGGCTTTCACCGACACGGCGCGGACGTTGCGCATCATGGTCCAGGCAACCGCCCTGCTCTCACTGATCGGCGCCGCGGGTGCCGCGGTATCCGCCGAGGCGGATCCCGCTGCAGCGAGCGCCACGGGTCAACTGCTGGGCGCCAAGCAGTCCAGCCACCCGGACTGGTTCAAAGAGAGCTTTCTGGATATTGCCGAAGACGTGGAAGAGGCCGCAGACGCCGGACGCCATGTCATCCTGTTCCTGGAAATGAACGGCTGCCCATACTGCTACAAGATGATCGAGGAGAACTTCAAGGGCAGCGACTACAGCGAATGGCTGCAGGAGCGCTTCGACGTCATCGCCCTCAATGTCCGCGGCGACCGTGAGGTGGCCATGGATGCCGACACCATGATGTCAGAGAAGGCCCTGGCGGAGGCGCTCGGCGTGCGCTATACGCCGACTGTGATCTTCCTGGACCAGGCCAACGAGCCGGTGGCACGGGTCAACGGCTACCGCAACGCCGCGGACTTCAAGCAGGTGCTGGATTATGTCGACGCGCAGACGTACCAAAGTCAGACCCTCGCGGACTACCTGGATTCCCAAAATGCCGAGACGGCGACCGCCGGCAGCGATGGACTGCGTGATCATGATCAGATCCGGGAGGCCGCCGATGTGGGTGATCTCAGCGCCATCGACGGCCCGCTGCTGCTGCTCTTCGAGGACGCCGCCTGCGGCGCCTGCGATGCACTGCACGACGGGCACCTGAAAGCGCCGGAGGTGATCGAAGCGCTGAAGCCTTACACGGTCGTGCGCGTCGATACCCTCTCGGATGCCGCATTCACCGGCCCCGACGGTGAGCCCACCACCGGCGCGCAGCTTGCCGATGACCTCGGCATCGAATACCGCCCGACCCTGGTGCTGATGGACGGTCCCGCCGGCGGCAAGGACGAGATCGCCCGCATCGAGAGCATGCTCTACCGCTACCACTTCGTCGGGCTGCTGGAGTACGTGGGGCTCGGCAAATACCGCGACTTCCCGGACGGCCCCTTCGACTACATCAACGACAAGACAGCCAAGCTCACGGCCGCCGGTGAGGATGTCTCGATCTCGGATGAGTGAGGCCGCCGGCGGCCGACCTGCTGCCTGGCGGTGCCGACGCCGCGTCGAAGAGGAAACACGTAACGGGCGCAACGACCACCACCTGCATCTGCATTGCGCCCGTTGCCGTGGCGTTCGTTGTGGGAGGTCTGCGCAGATCCCGGCCAAGGGCAAGCGCCCCAGCGCCGGCCATGCGGCTCAGCTCATGTGAGAGGTTGTGAAGAAACCCACCGACCTACTGCGGACGCCGGATCGCACGCACTATACTGAGCGCAGACAGTCACCCGGCACGCGTTTCCAAGCACCAGTCAGGAGCCGCGCAGCATGTCCGTTCGGCCCATCCCCTATCTGACCTTCGACGACTGGCTCGCGGCCGAGCGCGAGGCCACCGACACCCGCAGCGAGTTCGTGGACGGCGAGGTCTTCGCCATGACCGGCGGCAGCGAGGCGCACAACACCATCTCGGTGAACATCAGCGCCGAGCTGCGCGCCCAGTTCAAGCGCCGCCCCTGCTACGTCTACGCCGGCGACATGAAGGTGCGCGTAGACGCCGCCAACGTCGGCGCCTACCCCGACATCATGGCCGTCTGCGGCGAGCGCACCTACCACGACCAGCGCCGGGACATCATCACCAACCCGACCCTGATCATCGAGATCCTGTCGGACGCCACCGAGGCCTACGACCGCGGCGACAAATTCGCCCACTATCGCACGCTGCCGAGCCTCAAGACCTACCTGCTGGTCTCGCAGCACCGCGTCGCCGCCGAGCTCTACGTCCGCCGGGACGACGGCCGATGGCTGCTCAGCACCGACGACCGCCTGGCCGACAGTGTGCCGCTGGAGTCAGTCGAAGCAAGCCTGGCACTGGCCGAGGTCTACGACAAAGTCGCGCTCCGGCACGCCGACGCGACGCGCTGACGCGCTCTCCGCGCCGGAGCTGCTGGCGAACGCCTATGGTGACGCGACCCTGCTCGCATCGCGCGAAACGGGCCTCACCGAGGCGAGCTTCCCGGCTGCCTTGCCCTGGTCGTTCGAGCAGATCATGAACGACGGCTTCTGACCGGAGGCGGATCAACCGGCGAATTGAGCTGCCCGACCCGGCAACCGGAGGGCGCATAAGCACAGCGCATCCGCCGCCGCTGGATGGCGGATGCGCTGCGCTCATCGCTTGCGTCCTATGGTGTGGTCGGCAACTGGCGGTCTGCCGGGCCGCAGGATTCAGGCTGGCTGGGAAGTCCTGTTGCGCCCGGCCATGCCTGCGGCGGTTGTTCAGCTCCTGGTATCGCTCGTGCCCGGATAGAAGTCATCCTGCAGCAACTGCTCGGCCGAGTACGGGCACTGCGCGGGGAAGGTCTCGGGCGGCAGGTGGCCCTCTTTGCCGGCGAGGTCGGCCGCATCCGGATAGGCAGCGGCGATGGTCTCCGCGACAATCGGCTTAAGCCCAGGTGATTGGCGCAGCAGGACAGCGAGCTGCATGCGTTGCTCGACGATGGTGCTCCGCCAGCTGTCGCCCTTTTGAATTCGCGCCAACGCTCGCAGAGCGCCTGATATTGATACTCCCATGTCAGCAAATGGGCGATCAGGATCAGGAGTCGGCTTTCCAGCTCGCGTCGATCGCTCTTGCTCATGTCGCTCAGCTCTTCCTGCAGATGCTCGATGTCCATCTCCGCGAAGCGACCGGCGCGCAGCAGCTCCACGTGGCGCCTGGCCCAAGCCGCATAATCGGTTTGGTAGAGGGTCTTGAGGTCAGTCATCGATCACCCCCCCGCTGGGGACGAAATCCCACATTGAACAATAGCTGAAGCGTCCGTGCAGCCGCGGCGACGAACGAGGTTGTGCGGCCGTCGCGACAGCCGGGCGCGCCCCTCAGCGCAACAACAGCGTCGGCACCTTGGCTGAGCGCAGCAGATCGGCGGTCTTGCTGCCGAAGAGCAGGCTGCGCAGCGGGGAGTGGCCGTAGGCGCCCATGAGCAGCATGTCGATGCCCTGGTCGTGGATGTACCGGGCAATGACGCGCTCGGTGTCGCCCGGAATCAGCGCCGTCTTGACGTCGTAATCGGCGGCGGCGAGCGTCTGCCGCGCCCAGTCCAGCTGCTTCTCGGCGTCGCGGCGCGGCTTGCCGGACATGACCACGTCCACAGGCAGACCGTGGAAGAGCGGCGTGCGGGCCAACATCTCCACTCCGCGGCGGGTCATGGCGCCGCCGTCGAAGGCGATCATCACCCGCTCGGGCTCGGTGAAGTCGTCGGTGACCGCGAGGATGGGCTTGTCCAGCGCCCGCACCATGCGCTCCACGTTGCGCCCGAGGTCGCGCTGCGTGGTCTCGGCGGACTCGCCGCGGCGGCCGAGCACGAAGAGCTGGACGGCGTCCTGCGCGTCCACGAGCGTCTCTTCGAGGTCGCCGTAGCGCAGACGCACGTCCGGGCCGTCCACGCCGCGGCTGATGGCGCGCTCGCGCAGCCGGTTCAAGAATACTCGCCCCTGCTCACGCGCGGCCTTGCTGCGGGCCTCGTCCTCTTCGGAGAGCTCCTCCAGCAGCGCCTGCTGGGCGTTCACACCAATGGCGCCGCTGTGATCCGACCCGCGCACCACCCGCGCCTCGCGGTCCAGGATGTGCAGCAGCTCCAGGGGCGCTTGCAGGCGCCGGGCGGCCCAGGCGGCGGTGTCCGTCACCATGTCCGCAAAGTGGGACTGGTCCACGCAGGCCAGTATTTTCTGCTCGTCTTGCATCGGCGGTGTCCTTTATCAGCAGCCCCGGGTTTCGGCAGCCCCGGCTCTCAGTGGCCCATCAAGTCGGCGACGGCCTCGGGCTTGTCGTGCACCGCGAAGCGGTCGACCATGGTGCGGCTCGCCTCGTTCAGGCCGACGACATTGACCTCTGTGCCCTCGCGGCGGAACTTGAGCACCACCTTGTCCAGCGCCGTGACGGCGGTGATGTCCCAGAAGTGGGCGCGGCTCACGTCGATGGTCACCTGCTCGATGACCTCCTTGTAGTCGAAGGATGCGATGAACTGGTCCGCAGAGGAGAAGAACACCTGGCCTACCACTTGGTAAATGCGCTCACGCCCCTCGCGGGCCGGCGTCGAGCCGACATAGAGCACCCGGCTCACCTTGTGGGCGAAGAAGAAGCCCGACAGCAGGACTCCCACCAGCACGCCCTGGGCCAGATCGTGGGTAAGCACAGTCACGGCCACGGTGGCGATCATCACTACGTTGGCATCAAACGGGTGCTCCCGCAGGTTGCGGAAGGAGGCCCAGTTGAAGGTGCCGATGGAGACCATGATCATCACCGCCACCAGCGCCGCCATCGGGATCTGCGCCACCCAGTCGTTGGCGAACACCACCAGCAGCAGCAGCACGACGCCGGCGGTCAGGGTGGAGAGCCGTCCGCGACCGCCGGATTTCACGTTGATCACGGTCTGGCCGATCATTGCGCAGCCCGCCATGCCGCCCAGGAAGCCGGTGGCGACATTCGCCACGCCCTGCC
>NZ_JAIFKJ010000380.1 GCF_019695415.1 Thiohalocapsa sp. | reverse complement strand
GAGTACCTGGCTACGAACCAGGTGGTCGGAGGTTCGAATCCTTCCGGGCGCGCCATAAAATCAAGGGGCTACGCGTTTCTTCGCGTAGCCCCTTTTCTGGCCCGAAGCGGCCTGTTGCCCATCCTTGGGTTCAAACCCTCAGTTCTGCGTGACAACGATCCTCATTGGTACCGCGCCCGTGCCGGCGACGTATTGCGGGCAGTTCCCATCGAGACAGGCGAGTATGTTGATCCTTGCCTCGATGCGCCCGCAGCGCAGCGGCTCGTCCCAAAGAAAGAGGCTCGTTTCAAGCATCCCATCGTGCGAAGGGTCTCCGCCAGCGTCGGACCGAGGGAAGGTCTCCGCCGTGCCCGACTGCGCCAGCAAACGGCCCGTCGTGGTATCGATGTACTCGGCACGCATGTCAACCGTGTGCGGTGCCGTATTGGCGGGGTAACGTGCCTTCAATTCCCAACGGCAACGGGTTCCGTCATCCCCATCCACTACCAGCAAGACGGCACCGGCGCCACCCTGGGCGACCGATAGCGTGCCCCGGGCGTCGGCCGGCGCAACATCGACCTGTTGCTCAGGAGCCGTACACGCTGCGAGCGTGACGACACCCGCGATCACGGCGAGGATGCGATGAAGACCGGTCATGGGGTCTCTCCATTGTGTTCGTGCGGCGTGGTGGAAGGCCGAACGGATATGCGGCGCCCGAGCGACGCTGCGAGTGACGTTGGCGGGTGCGGCCTTGGAGCGACAGACCTGGGGTCAGCTGAATGGTGACCCTATCCCTCGCGATGCCCTTGCGAACAAGGAGCCCCGTCGCCTTAGACGACCCACAGGATGGACAGGCCCGCAGCGCGGGCCGCTGATAACGACTTTCGAGGCCCTGGTGTTGTCCGGCCCATGGAACACAACGGTGGCCACGGGATACCCTTTCTGGCCTTTGCAAACGCGTTTTTTCAGCGCCTTCTTGTACTTGCCTTACGACATCTTCGCTTCTGTTCCGCATCCGATAGTGGCCGCGCGACTGCCACCACTACCCTAAGCCCCGCCGCCGCAGACTTCAAAGGGTCATCGCCAGACCGCGTCGATTCACGGTCGAGTTTGCGACGATCGCCCGGCCCATCAGGCCGGATGGGTGTGTGCCTTATGCTGGGCGATTTCGCGGGCGTCCCTGATCGCCTCCCTTGGCGGATTGGGCCAGACGCCGTCCGCACGCAAAGGGTTAACGCCGAACCCCGGGCGGTCATCCGCAGGTTCGACGGAACCATCCTGCTTGACCAGGAATAGACCCTCCGATCCCCCGGCATCGCAGCGGACGATCACGCGCGCAACGGCCAGTTCTTCGCCGAAGCCCACTTGGTAGAGGTACGAGTGGCCCCCTTTGCGCAGTGTGTACATGTATCTCCTCCATACAGTCGTTGTTGTCATATTTTCGTAACACGCAGTATAGCAGCGCGCCATGCGCGATTGCGCGTGGAACACAATTGACGCAGGTAACCATGACGCGGTTCAACCTAGCTGGCGGAAGCCGCGTCTGGTGTCCGCTCCTCGGTTTCGCTATGGTCGTGCCTCGCCGCAAGGCGCCTGCAACATCGGAGACCGCGATGGACGTCGAACTGATCGAGATAAGAGATTTTCTCGCGAGCCACGCCCCGTTCGACCGACTCCCGGACGCGACGCTCGACAGCCTGCCGAAACGCTTGTCGGTGCGCTATGTGCGACGCGGCTCGGCCTTTCCACCAGAGGACGACCCTGAGCCCTGCCTCTACATCCTGCGCCGCGGTGCTGCCGAGATGCGCGATGAGGATGGCAACCTTGCTGGCAAGCTCGCAGAGGGCGACCTCTGTCCCTCACCCTGCGGCAACCACGAACCGGACACCGCCCTGCGCGGGCAAACCTCCGAGGACACCCTGGCCTACCTGCTACCCTGCGCTGAACTGGCCCGTCTGCGCGAGGCCCACCCGGAGTTCGCGGAGCACTTCGACGAATCCATGTCGAAGCGGCTGCGCAAGGCGCTGGACTCGATCCGCGAGCATGGCGCCGGCACGGAGTTGATGACCGTTCAGGTGGGTCAGCTGTTGCGCCACGACCTGGTGTACGCGAGCCCCGACACCAGCATTCACGAGGCGGCACGGGCCATGAGCGAAGGAAAAGGCTCATCTTTGGTCATCCTGGCCGAAAACGGCGACCTGGCCGGCATGATCACCGACCGCGATCTGCGCAATCGCTGCCTCGCCGCGGGGCTGCCGCCGGATCGCCCAGTGAGCGACATCATGACCGAACGGCTGCATACGGTCACGGCCGACACGCTCGGCTTCGAGGCACTCATCACCATGTCCCGGCTCAACGTCCACCACCTCCCGG
>NZ_JAIFKJ010000460.1 GCF_019695415.1 Thiohalocapsa sp. | reverse complement strand
GGCGCGCGCCGATAGACGTTGGTCCGGTTTGAGACTACCCCGCCACTGCTGCTTTCGGGGACGTCGCAACGAAGGCTTCGGTCATGATCTCGTCGTAGAGCGCGGCAGCGCACCGATACAGGGCCTCGAGATCGGGATGCTGATCGAATAACGCGCTCGCTGACGCCAGACTGTCCAGCATATCCGTCAGGGACGCGACGTCCTCGGCGTTCAGCGCATGACCATCCGACACCTCCGCTTGAATGGCGAGCGCGTGCGGTAACTGGCGCTGGGTGAACTCCGTCGCCAGCGCCAAGACCACCCGTTCGATCAGCAGCTCTGACTCTGCCTCGGCAGATGGGCCGCGGTTACGGCTCATTCCCACGGGAATTGCAACCAGTCTTCAAGGTCCGCCAATGGTGCGCCGTCGGGACCACCTGCCGGATAGATCGGCTGCATGCTCGACGGCTCAACCAAGCGGTACAGGGCCAAACCACTCTGCGTAGGCGGCTGCACCAGGCGCAGCCCAATACGATGGGCCAACGTACTGACGTGATGCTCTTGAATGGCGCTCATAGCGTTGGGTCCGAATCAGAAACCATGGCGCCACGATAAAGATCGGGGGTTACGATAGCGTGAATGTGCAATGCCGATTCGATGAGTGGGGTGCAGGGGGTGACGACCTGCAGCGCCGGCGATGAACAGCCGGTCGTTCGGTCATGCGCCCGTTGCAGCGCCTCTTGCAGGCGAGCATTCGTCCCTATCGCACAGCCGGCAATGCCACTGCGCGCTTCCGCGATGGGACTGCTGGGCGCCCTCTGGATGAACCGAACTGTCGGTTTGCCAGCCCAGTGGATCGGTCCGACGTTCGAAACAGGCTGGAAAACCCGGTGAGTTGACGCCTTGGCCCTTCGCGCTAAAGTGCCGTTTCCGCCTCGGCGCGCGTCTCAAAGATGTGTGGTGCTAAGCCACGGTCCTGAATTGCGGCGCCGAGCTTGTCGCGCAGGAAGGCACTGGTGGTGTAGCGGGTGATCTTGCCGTAGTAGTGCGTAACCATGTGCTCGACGACCTGGGCATAGGCGTCCAGCGCCGGCTCGCTGACCTCGAAGCCGTCATAGTTGACGATCACGTCGACTTTTCTGCCGATCTCCTGACACCGGCGCTCCACGGCGTCCTGCACGTCCTGTGCGTCTTTCGGGGTGCGGAGCTTCAGCGCCTGGAAGTTGAGGAAGAGCAGATTGCGCTCGGCGTCATAGGAGATCCGATCAAGCAGCGAGATCGCCAGCAGCGATGCCTTCAGGCCCATGGGCTCCGGGCGGAAGATGCGCTCATCCATGGGCTGTGGATCGCGCATGATCGGCCGAAACGCCATGTAGGGGAGGATATCCCGCTCGATGTCGATGCCGGGGGCGACCTCGGTCAGTTCCAGGCCCTCCGGGGTCAGCGCCAGCACGCAGCGCTCGGTGACGTAGATCACCCGTTTGCCGTTCTGCGCTGCATATTCGCCACTGAAGGTCACCTGGTCGATCTTCTCGACGAATTTGCGATACTTGCCCTCGTTGAGGATCTTCAGCTGCCCATCGGCGACCTCGACCTTCAGTCCGCCGGCCATGAAGGTCCCGACGAAGATGACGATCCGGCTGTTCTGGGTGATGTTGATGAAGCCACCCGCGCCGGCGAGCTTGGTCCCGAAGCGACTGACGTTGATATTGCCCCGCGCGTCGCACTCAGCGAGACCGAGCACCGCGAGGTCGAGCCCCCCGCCGTCGTAGAAATCGAACTGTTGGTTCATGTCGAGCTGCGCGGACGCATTCACCGACGTGCCGAAGTTCAGGCCGCTGCCGGGGACCCCGCCGACGATCCCCGGCTCGGCGGTGAGTGTCATATACGGCAGGAGATGCTCCTCGGCCGCAATGTTGGCCACACCTTCCGGCATGCCGATGCCGAGGTTGACGACGGCGTTCGGCATCAGCTCGAAGGCCGCGCGGCGTGCGATCACCTTGCGTGCGTCGAGCGGCATCGGCGGCAGGGCATCGAGCGGCACCCGCATCTCTCCAGAGAGCGCGGGCGAATACTGCGTGCCATAGGTCTGCCAGTGATGCTCCGGCGTGGCCACGACCACGCAATCCACCAAGATGCCCGGCACCTGCACCTGGCGCGGCAGCAGGGCGCCGGTTTCCGTGACGTACTCCACCTGCGCGATCACAAGGCCACCGGCGTTCTTGGTGGCCATCGCGATGGCGAGCGTATCCTGAGTCAGTGCCTCGCGGTTGAGCGCGAGGTTGCCGTCGCCATCCGCCGTGGTGCCCCGGATGAAGGCGACATTGGGCTTCGGCGCCTTGAAGAACAACAACTCACGCCCGTCGAGCTCGGTGAGCTCGACCAGATCCTCCTCGGTGCGATGATTGACCTTACCACCTTCCAGACGCGGATCGACGAAGGTTCCCAGCCCAACGGGCGACAGGTTGCCCGGGAGACCGGCCGCGATGTCACGGTACAGATGGGAAATCACGCCGAGCGGCAGGTTGTAGGCCTCGATCTTGTCGGCGAGGGCCAGCTCGCCGATCTTCGGCACCAGCCCCCAGTGGCCGCCGATCGCGCGCTTGATAAGCCCCTCGTGCGCGAGGCGATTGGCGCCCTTGTCCTGGCCGTCACCGGGCCCACCGCCGAAGAACAGGGTGAGGTCACGTGGTGCACCGGTCTCGAGGAAGCGCTGCTCGAGGGCGACACCCAGTTCGTCGGGCACCCCCACGACACCGAAGCCCGAGAACACCAGGGTGTCGCCGTCGTGCACCAGGCGGACGGCTTCGTCGGCGGAAACGATCTTGCTTTGCATGTGCTGCTCCTTACTCCATGCACCAGCCGTGGCTGACGATGAGCGACTGGCCCGTCAGGGCATTGCTCGGGTGTGCGGCGAGGAAAAGGGTCGCCTCGGCGACGTCGTCGATGGTTGTGAACTCGCCGTCGACCGTATCCTTGAGCATCATGGTCTTGACGACGGCTTCCTCGCTGATGCCGAGCTCCTCGGCCTGCTCCGGGATCTGCTTGTCCACCAGCGGCGTGCGCACGAATCCGGGGCAGACGACGTTGGCCCGCACCCCGTGGGCAGCGCCTTCCTTGGCCACCACCCGGCACAAGCCGAGCAGGCCATGCTTGGCGGTCACGTACGGCGCCTTGAGGGGGCTTGCGACCTTGGAGTGCACCGAGCCCATGTAGATGATCGAGCCGCCCTCGTTCTGGGCGTACATGCGCTTGAGGCAGGCGCTGGTCGTCAGGAAGGCGCCGTCGAGGTGGATCGCGAGCATCTTCTTCCAGGTCGCGAACGGCATTTCGTGCAGCGGGCCGATCATCTGCACACCGGCGTTGCTCACGAGGACGTGGACGCCCCCAAGCTCGCTCGCGACGCGCTCGACGCCGGCCTCGACCTGCGCTTCGTCGGTTACGTCCATGGCGACGCCGATGGCCTCGCCGCCGGTGTCGCGAATCTCGCCGGCGACCGCCTCCGCGCCCTCCAGGTTCAGGTCCGCGATGGCGACCCTGGCGCCCTCGCGGGCAAAGGCGAGCGCGATACCGCGGCCGATGCCGCTGGCCGCACCCGTCACGATGGCAACCTTGTCTCGCATGCGCATGGCCGCGACCTCCGGATGGCAGAGAGAGGGACTTGGGAGAGGGATTTAGGATCGACGGGCGTCAGCCGACCGCGTGCATGCCGCCGTCGACGAACAGCGTCTGCCCGGTCATGCCGGCGCCGCCGGCGCCCACCAGAAAGGCGGTCAGCGCGCCCACTTCCTCCTGGGTGACCAGGCGCTGCAGGGGCGCTCGCTCCTTGGCCTTGTTCAGCAAGTCCTCGAAGCTCGCGATGCCGGAAGCGGCGCGGGTCATGATCGGCCCGGGCGATACCGCATGCACCCGGATCTTCTTCGGGCCCAGCTCCAGCGCCATGTAGCGGACCATGCCCTCAAGCGCGGCCTTGACCGGCCCCATCATGCCGTAGTGCGGGATCGCCACATTGGCGCCATGGTAGGTCATGGTCACCAGGGTTCCGCCCTCGGTCATGTGCGGCTCGCAGAGCCTGCCCAGCTCGGCGAAGGTGTGGCAGGAAATGGCCATCGCCTGATTGAAGCCGTCGCGGCTGCTGTCCGTGACCCGGCCATGCAGATCATCGGCGGGTGCCCAGGCGATGGCATGCACCGCGAAGTCGAGGCCGCCGAGACTGGCGACGCCCTGCTCGACGAAGCCCTCCAGGGAGCCGGGTACCGTCACATCGCACGGGAACAGGGGCGCCTCGATCTGCTCGGCCAGCGGGGCGACGTAGGTCTTGGCCTTGTCGTTGAGGTAGGAGAGTGCCAGCTTGGCCCCCTGCCGATGGGCTTGCTGGGCACAGCCCCAGGCAATGCTGTTCTCATTGGCGACGCCGAGAATCAGGCCGCGTTTGCCAGCGAGCGGAAGGTAGGGCGTTTGCATTGTTGTCCTCAACCGGCTGGTGTGGATGAAACAGTTTAGGCACCCCAAATGACCGGCTAGTGACCCTTGTGCGATACCTTCATGACAGCGACGAGCGAAGGCTTCTCCGGTGCGCCTGCGTCAGCCCTGGCATGCCTGCGGGGGAGCAGGCGGGAAGGCATGCCAGCTTACCCCGAGGCGCCCCGAACGCTAGCCGAGTGTGTTGAAGAAGACCGCCGCCAGAAAGCCGGACAGCGTCGAGATGCCGACCACCCCGCCACCCTTGTGAAAGGCCTCGGGTAGCATGGTCTCGGCGACCATTGTCAGCATGGCGCCGGCGGCGATGCCTTCGATCCACGCAAAGACGGCGTCGGGAGCACCTTCGAGAAACAGGGCCCCAAAGCCGGCCCCGATGCCGGTGATGAGCATCAGGCTGGTCCACATCCAGAGGATTTTGCCGATGCGCATGCCTTGCTCCTTCATGCCTGCCGCGCTCGAGAGTGCCTCCGGCAGGTTAGCCAGCAGCAGACCACCGATCAGGGAAAGGCTGATCCCACCGGTCACCAGGACATTGGCCCCAATCACAAACGACTCCGGGATGCCGTCGAGCAGGATGCCGAGAAACATGGCCATGGCAGCGCCTTCATGCCCGGCAACCTGCTTGGTCATTTCGGCCAGCGAGGGGAAAGCCTTGCCGCCCTCGATGCTCTTGGTCGCGTTGTCGATCCACTGCGCCGCCCTGCGTGCATCGAGCCGATGCTGTCCGGTGAGGTAGTCCACCACCTGGTTGCGTCGCAGATACTCGCTGAGATGTCGGCGCAGTTCAGAACGCTCGTCGAGCAGGTCCTCGAAATCGCGATGACGCAGCACGGAGACCTGCGTTTGCTCGTGGGCGACGGCGGTGACCGAGTGCGTTCCCTCGGTCAGGAACGCGAACGCGCCGAATGAGTCACCGGGCCGCACCACGGTTGGTTTACGCGAGCGATCCTCCGGATCGAACAGGTACACCGTCCCCTGGCGGAGCAGGTAGAGGCGATCGGCCGGCTGCCCCCGATGGAAGAACGTGTAGCCCTCCGGGTCGGTCTTGTGAATCAGGCGCTCGGCGACACGAACGAGCGCTTCCTCCGATAGGCCAGAGAAAAATCCCTGCCGCTGCTCATGCGCCAGAAGCCCGACTAAGTCCGCGGACACCGTTTCGCTGTGGACCGGCGGGTCGTAATGGCCGGTTGCTGCAAGGCTGGCCAGGGCCTGCTGCTGCCAGGCGGAGACCTCCTCGGCACTCAGGCCATGGCGCTCGCACAAATACCTCGCGACCTCATCTCCTCCAATGCGCCCCGCCATCAAGGCGCGCAGTTCCTCGGAGTCTTCGAGCAGATCCATGAAGGCGTCGCGCGGCAGGATCAGCAGGCGGGTGTCGCGGGCCGTGTAGGCCTCGGTTGCGCGGCTGAGGCCAGTGGCGAAGCTCATGCGTCCGAAGGCATCGTGCTTGCGCAGGCGCTCAAACACCTTGCCGCCCTGCTGCGGGTCTCTCAGCTCGACCTCGCCGTCCTCGATGATGTAGAGATTGTGTGCCGGGTCATCGGCGCGATACAGGCAGGCGCCCGCGGGGATGTCGCGGATCAGCATGATCGAGAGCAGCTGCTCCTCCGCTGCTCGCGAGAGCGCTCCCATCGGTTGTGTGCGGCGCACGCCGACGAGGATGCGATGGAGTCGCTCGCGTGCCTGACCGCGCCAATACGTCATGGCGGTGGAGGGCTTGCGCAGATAACCGCCCTTGCGGTTGACCAACCAGTCAAGGAGCTTGAACAGAAAGCCCCCGAGTAGGGCGCCGAGTGCAAGATCCGTGAAGTGCCCGCGGTCCACGCCAGGCGCAATGAGATCGATCGTCAGCGCAGCGAGCAACGCGCCGCCGCCGAAGGCCAGCAACACGGCCATCGTGCGATCCGGTGGTCGCCAGACCACCCCGACGGCAGCGCCCAGCGGCAGGGTCGCGGCGCTGATCAGGCCGAAGAACAGGGCCGAGAGGACGACGGAGTCGAAGATCATGGCTGGATGCGGGGCGATGAACTCCCTGTTGTCCAGATCGGGCTGCCAGCGACGCGCGACGCGCCGCTGAGGCGCTGGCAAAGCGTCCGCTCAAACCCGTACGGAGATGCCGCGCATCACCAGATCGCGCACATCAGAGATGCTGATGTAATGCCGAAGCTCGGTGTCGTAGAGACGCCCGTTCGGGTACTTCTTGACGATGTACTCAGTGGACATGGCGGCGGCGACCGGCTACCCGTTGCGGCAGCGTGAAGCAATCTATCCACGCGGGGCGTAGTTGAGTCAGCACACACCAACTCCGGGTGCCGCGCGCTCGCGCGGGGCCGCTCTGGTCCCATGCCGCCGCCACGGCCTACTTGTCGTTTTGTCGTGACTCAGCGAATCGCCGCGACCTTGGCTTTGGCGAGTTCGATCATCGCCTCGGGCAAGGGGATATAGCCCATTGCTTCGGCGATGGGCTGACCTTCGGTCAGACCCCAGAGCACAGCGCCCTTGAGGGC
>NZ_JAIFKJ010000485.1:3220-6975 GCF_019695415.1 Thiohalocapsa sp. | reverse complement strand
CCGAGGAGAAACGTCGCGAGGGAAGAGCACAAACCAACATGCAGAATCCGCCAAGCTACCAACAGGCACTGGCAGCATTCCTCGACTGGTGCGGGACGCGGCCGTGATGCACCGGCGTGCGTACCGGAGCGCGCTCGGCGGTTTGCGCATCCACCGCCACGTCCTTGCCCTGCCCCGCGCTCTGCGCCGCCGGCGCGCGCTGGCCCTGAGCCTGGCGCTGGCCGTGATGCCGATGCTCGGCCCCGGCGGCTGCGCGGCGCCGCGGCTGGTGCCGACCACCGAAGCGGTGCTTGCGCCGGCGCTGGGCGGCGAGCATGTGCGCATGCCGGACGGCTTCCGGCTGCCGCTGCGGCGCTGGGCGCCGGCCACAGGCGCGAGGACGGCGGACACCGTGGTCCTGGCCCTGCACGGCTTCAACGACTACGCCAATGCCTTCGGGGCGCTCGCCCGACGCCTGGCAGCCGACGGCGTCCGTGTTTATGCGGTGGATCAGCGTGGCTTCGGTGCCGGTCGCCTAGCGGGGCGCTGGCATGGCAGTGATCGACTCACCGCAGACCTGCGCGCACTCATCCGAGCCCTGCGGTCTCGGCATCCGGATGCTCGGCTCGTGGTGCTGGGTGAGAGCATGGGTGCTGCCGTGGTGCTCGCCGCCCTGGCTGAGGGTCCGCTGGGCGCGGATGCCCTCGTGCTCATCGCCCCCGCCGTGTGGGATCGCGACAGCATGCCCTGGTACCAGCGCCTGGCGCTTAACACCGCGGTGCGCGTCGCACCGGGCAAGGTGCTCACCGGTGAGGGCGTACCCATCCATCCATCCGACAACATCGACATGCTGCGTGACATGGGCGCAGACCCGCTGGTGCTGAAGGGCGCCCGGATAGACAGCCTCTGGGGCGTCACCAACCTCATGGACCGGGCGCTCGAGGGCGTCGCGCAATTGCATGGGCCGGTGCTGCTGCTCTACGGTGAGCGCGACCGCATCATCCCGTCCGCGGCCTATTGCCGCATGCTCAAGCGGCTGCCGACGGACGTACCCGGGCTGCGGCTGGTGCTCTACCGCCATGGCTGGCACATGCTGCCGCGGGATCTGCAGGGCGCCAGGGTCCGGCACGACATCGCCGAATGGCTCCGCAATCCTGCGGCACCGCTGCCGTCCGGGGAGACGGTGGCACCGGACGGTGCTCGGCTGCGGGCCTTCTGCCGACAGCATCGCTGACTGCGGTCGCGGGTGCACTCCAGTCTCGGTTATACTGGCTGGCTTTCCACCGCTACCGGGCGCATCCTGGGGGCCGCGTATGAGTAAAGGCAAACGCAGCATCACCGAGCGCTTCACCGTCGCCGGCGGCGAGCTGGTCGACTTTGTGAAAAAGCTGATCGCGGACGGCAATATCCGTCGGCTCGTCATCCGCCGGCCGAGCGGCGAGGCGCTGATCGAGATCCCGCTCACCGCGGGCATCGTCGCCGGCGGTGCCCTCACGCTGCTGGCCCCGGTGATCGCAGCCGTCGGCGCCATCGCCGCGCTGCTGGCCAAGTTCGAGGTGGACGTGGAGCGCATCGACGAGCCGCCTCGATACATCGAGGACGACGAAGACCGCCACTGGGACCGCATCGAGGGTGACGACGACCGGCGCTGACACGCGCCGCCAAAGCGCATCGAGCCCGTACGCACCGGTGCCGTAACGACAGCAAGAGACAGACGACCGATGGAGCAAGTCAAGAAAACCGACACCCACCGCATCTACAAGAAGCGCTCCGGGCGCCACGCGGTGAAGGACATGAAGACCAAGAAGTGGGTCAATGGCGACGACAAGGCCGCCATCCTGCTGGCCGAGGGCCTGATCGAGCCGCCGAAGCAAAAAGCGCCAGAGCCGGCAGCCGAAGCAGACGCAGCAAGCGCTGACGACGCCACGGAGCAGCCAGCCGAGGAATCAAGCTAGCGAGATACCGATTGATTGGCCATCCTGACCAACAGTCGGACGCTTAAAATCGCTGCGCAGAAGCCCCTCAGAAGAGGGCGTGGGTGCGATAGACGTACTTGGTGAGCTCCACGTACTGTGCGTTCATGCGGCGCAGGATGTCTTGGCTCACCTGCACGATGTTCTGCATCACCCGGTAGACCAGCCAAGGGTCCTGCTCCACCAGCCCTTCGAACGCTTCGCGTTCCACGCTGCACACCTGCGTGCGCCCGAGGGAGCGCAGCGTTGCCGTGTGCGGCCGACCACTGATGAAGCCCATCTCTCCGGCGAGATCCCCGGTGCGGAGCACATGGATGGTGGTGTATTCGCCCTTGCCCATGTCGCGGGTCACGGCAATGCCCCCCTCCGCCAGAATGTGCAGGCTGTTATCCACCTTGCCCTCGTCGATCAGCACCTCGCCATCGTTCAAACGGCGACAGAAGGCGATGCCCGCTAAGGCGCGGACCTGATCGTCGGTGAGCCCGGCAGTGAGGGGCGAGCTGCGCAAATAGGGAAAGTCGGTCTCGGCATTCATCGGTGCATACTCCGCAAAGCTGGCCGAGGACGGAGCTTACACCGGCTCATGACGGTGCATCCAGCGGACTGGGACCAGCGGACTGGGTCCGGCAGACTGGGCTCAGCAGACTGGGCGGGGCGGACTGGGCCCAGGGCAGCCGCGGCTCGCATCGCGCGTGGGCGGAACAGCCAGACGAAGCCTGCGCGCAACGTTCGGTTGCAGCCGAGGCCCCGAGCAGCGCAGACTGCCCGGCGAAGCCCGACTCAGGGGGCCGGTTCGCGCGCCGTCTCCGTCCTCCCGTAGAGCGCCAAGGTGTTATCCAGCAGCACCTTGCGCTGCACATCCGCCGGCAGGAAGGACGCCCAGCGGCGGTGGAAGTCGAGAAACTCGCCAATGTGCTCCCAGCCCGTATCGGCACGGTCCCAGGCGTCCAGCCGGTCCACCGGCCAGACGGCGTCGGAGCCGATGACGAAACGCTCTGGCCAGCGCAGCACGAGCGCTTCCCACGCGGGCAGCAGGCGGCCGTCTTCGTCACTGATCGGGAAGCGCAGAAAGCGCCAGGGGTCGCGCGCGGACAGGTCCATCCAGACATTGGGGCACGCCTGCAGCACGCGCTCCGCCTCATCCGGCGGCAGCGCGGCGCCGGCGTGGGCGAGCACCAGGCGATTCTCCGGCCGGGCCTTGCAGATGGAGAGCGTCGGCTCGGCGCGGGAGAACTCGGTGTGTACCAACACCGGCACATCGAACTCGGCGGCGGCATCCAGGAGCCCCTTCAGCACGTCGCTGCGATTCCAGCGAGCCGCGAAGCCGCCGATGAGGTGCAGCTCGCCGATGCCATGGTAGCGCCCGGAGGCCAGCGCTGCGCGCACCTCCTCCACCAGAGCATCGCGGCCCTGCCAGCCGTACCAGTCGCCGCCGCGGCGATAGACGCCGTAGATGGGCACGACAATGTCCGGGGCCAGCGCCTGCAGCTCCAATGCGCGCTCCGCCGGCGTGCCGGTGACGATGGCAAGCCGCACGTTGTTGTCTTTGAGGGCCTGCACGGCCTCTTCCGGCGACGTGACCTCCGCCTGATTCCATTTGTAGTGCAGGTGGGCGTCGGCGACCGGCACGGCCGCCACCCGCTCTGACGGCCCCGTCGCGGGGTCCTCCTGCTCGGCCCGCCCCCCCGCGCACGCCCCCCCCCGCCGGCTGACACTCCCACCGCCGACACCCGGCACCCGCCCCGAGCTCCGCCGCGACCACCGCCCCAGCCAACTCTCGGGCGGCCAGGAGCAGCGGGTCGC
>NZ_JAIFKJ010000485.1:0-3210 GCF_019695415.1 Thiohalocapsa sp. | reverse complement strand
GGCGCTGCGCCGGCGGGGTGGGGGCGTGGGAAAGCGTGGCGTGGGTGCTGTGGAGGGCCTGCGTGGCCGCGTCCGGCGACGTGACCGCCGCCTGATTCCAGTGGGCGTGCAGGGGGGCGTCGGCGACGGGCACGGCCGCCACCGGCTCGGACGGCGCCGGAGAGGGGTCCTCCTGCGCGGGCAGCAGCGTCGGGACGGCTGCCAGCAGCCAGGTGGCAAGCAGCGCGGCGAAAGCCGGCACCCGGCGCGGAATCCGGCGAGACACAAGCCGCGGGAAAGGAGCGCTTGGCACGATCAGGAACCTCTCAGCGTCTGGCTTGGCAGGCCGCAGGAGCCTTGGGGGGGATACGAGTTAAGGCAGATCAAACAGCAGCGCCTCGCCCGCGTCGACACCCTCGATGGTCACTTGCTCGCCGGTATCGATGCGTGCGCCGTCACCAGCCCCGAGCTCCACACCGTTGACCCGCACCCGGCCGCGGGCGACATGAACATAACCCTGCCGATCGGCAGCCAGCTGGTGGCTGACGGCGGTGCCGTCCGCCGGCAGCGTGCCGTAAAGCAGCGCGTCTTGGTGCGTCTCAATACTCCCGTCGCGGCCGTCCGGCGACACCAGCAGTGCAAGCCGGTTACGCTTGGCTGCCACGGGAAAGGTCTCCTGCGCATAGCGCGGTGTCGCGCCGCGCTTGTTCGGCAGGAGCCAAATCTGCAATAGGTGCACCGACTCCGTGGCTGAGGGATTGTACTCACTGTGGCGCACGCCGGTGCCGGCGGCCATGTACTGGACCTCGCCTGCCTTGATCACCGAGCCGTTGCCCATGCTGTCCTTGTGCTCCAATGCACCGTCGAGGACGTAGGTGACGATTTCCATGTCCTCATGCCCATGGGTCGGAAAGCCGCCGCCGGGGGCAATACGATCGTCGTTGATGACCCGGAGGTTTGAAATCCCCATGTGCGCCGGGTCGTAGTAACTGGAGAAGGAAAAGGTATGCCAGGTATCGAGCCAGCCATGGTTGGCATGACCGCGATCTTCGGCGTGGCGGATGGTGAGCATGGTCGTCTCCGATGATTGTCTTTCGCACCTCACCGAATGTGATGCCACCAACGCTCCGGCACCAGCACGGCGGCCGCACAGCACCGTTGCGGCAGGCGCAAGACGTAAGCATGTCCGCGGTTCACAACGGGCGGTCACCAGCGGGTCGGACGCCGCACGGCTCGTGCGTCAGGCTTTTGCAGCCTGACCCTACCTTTGCTCAGCGCCGACTCCACTCCTGCCACCCGGCCATGCCCAGCGCCCCCGCGCTAGAACCGTCGCCGGCCTCGCGGCTTGCTGTGGAGCCATGCTTTGGGCGCACGGCGGCCGGCTCGAGGCGACCGCAGTCTCGTCATGGGCCGCCAATCGGCAGAAGGATGCGCCCCGCTGACCTTGCTCGACGGCTGTTCATGCTGCTGATCGTTGTGCTCGGCCTTGCTGCATGGGCGGGAGCGGCGGCCGCGCCGCCGGTGATCGCCGTCACAGACGACACGACCCTGCCGCTGCAGGTCGAGCGCATGGAGCTGCTGCGTGACCCGACGCAGCAACTGGACCTTGCGCGGGTCCGCGCCCCGGACATCGCCGCGGGCTTCAAGCCGGCCGCGGCCGATATCCCCAACCTCGGCGTCGGCCGAGATGCCGTCTGGGCGCGGTTTGCCGTGCGCAATGCCACCGACGCCCCCTTGTCGCTGCTGCTCACGCTGGCGGATGCCCGCATCGCGCACGTCGCCTTCTGGGCGTTGGACAGCAGCGGCCAGGTCCTCGCCCAGCGCCGCGACGGCCGCTTCGCCGATCCCGGCGAGCGCGACCGCTCGCACCGCTGGTTCCTGTTCGATCTGCCGCTGGCGGCCGATGCGACGGCCACGGTTTTTCTGCGCGTCGTCAGCGACACCGGCCGCCGGCTGGATCTGCAACTCACCGACCACACGCACCTCGCCGCCGCAGACCGGGCAGCCTTCGGATGGCTCGGCCTGTTCTTCGGTGCCCTGCTGTTCATGCTGGCGTACAACCTGTTGCTGTTACTTCAGCTCCGCGACCCAGCTTACCTGTGGCTGTGCTGCGTCATCGCCGGCGGCATTATTTGGGTCGCGGCGCGGGAAGGTCTGCTGACGACGCTCCTCTGGCGGGTCTGGCCAGACGGGCTGTCCGGCATCGACATCGGTCCAGCGCTGGCCTTCATCGGCATCTTCTTGTTTCCGGTAGCCTACCTGCGCATGGCACAACGCACACCGCGCTTGGCGCGGGTGCATTCGGCGCTCGCGATCTTCGCCCTCAGCTTGCCCGTGCTGTCCATCTGGGCGCCGCAGGCGAGCTATGCCTTGATCTCCGCGCTCGCCGCGATCTGCGCCCCGGTTTCGGTGGTGGCCGGACTCCTGCTGATCCGCGGGCAAACCCGAGCCGCCGCCTGGTACCTGGCAAGCTGGCTGCCGATGTTCGTTGCCATGCTCCTGCTGCCGCCGATGAACTACGGCCTGCTGCCCGCGTGGACGCCCATTTGGGGGCTGACCTATGTCGGGCTGCTGTTCATGCTGCTGCTGCTCTCGGTGGCCCAGGCGGATCGGGTCAACGAGCTGCGCCGGCACGCCGAGCGGGCGCAAGCGGCGCTGCTGCGCAACGAGCAAAGGCTCACCGAGCTGGTGGACGAGCGCACCCGCGAGCTCGCCACGGCACGCGACCGCGCCGAGGCGGCGAGCCGCGCCAAGACCCAGTTCCTCGCCAACATGAGCCACGAGCTGCGAACGCCCCTCAATGCCATGCTCGGCGGCGTGGACCTGCTCAGGCGCTCCCCCGGGCTCGGCCCCGAGGAGCAGCAGCAGTGCGGCCTGATCCAGCGCGGCGGCCAGCACCTGCTGCGCCTGATCGATGACCTGCTGGATAACGCCCGACTCGAGCACGGTCGGCTGCGGCCGGTGCTCGGGACCCTGGCGCTGCGGCCGATGCTGGATGACCTCGCTGCGGTGACCCACCGCCACGCAGAGGCGCGCGGCCTGGGCTTCCGTGCAGACTTCGCACCGGACTTGCCGGAGCTCATCCGCACCGATGGCCGCCGGCTGCGCCAGGTGCTGCACCACCTGCTGGACAACGCCGTCAAGGACCCCGATACGGGCAGCGTGCGCTTCCACGCCGACCTCGATCCGGGGCGGCCGGTGTCCGCCGCAGGAGCCACGCTGACACTGCCG
>NZ_JAIFKJ010000258.1 GCF_019695415.1 Thiohalocapsa sp. | reverse complement strand
CGTGCCGGGCCGGTCCTCGGCGACGGCAGGTCGGGGTGTGGGGTGCGGATGGTAACGCGTGCGTCGTGGCGGCGGTCAGGGGGGTCAATGCCGAGCGCGGGTTGGAGACCACTCCGGGCGTTAAGACCAGTATCGACGCGCAGCCGGTGGAGCTTGGCGACGGCGCTGTGGTCATCGCCGCCATCACCTCCTGCACCAACACCTCCAACCCGAGCGTCATGCTCGGCGCCGGCCTGGTGGCGAAGAAGGCGGTGGAGCGCGGCCTGACGGTGCCGCCCTGGGTCAAGACCTCGCTAGGGCCGGGCTCCATGGTGGTCACCAAGTACCTGGAAGACGCCGGGCTCATGGAACCGCTCAAGGCGCTCGGCTTCCACGTCGTGGGCTACGGTTGCACCACCTGTATCGGCAATTCGGGCCCGCTGCGCCCGGAGGTCTCCAAGGCCATTGCCGACGGGGATCTCACCGTGGCATCCGTGCTCTCCGGCAACCGCAACTTCGAGGGCCGGGTGCATGCCGAGGTGCGCATGAACTACCTGGCCTCGCCGCCGCTGGTGGTGGCCTACGCCATCGCCGGGCGCATGGACTTCGACCCCTACCAGGAGCCGCTCGCGAACGACAAAGACGGCAACCCGGTGTATCTGCGCGATATCTGGCCCACCCAGGGCGAGGTGGCTGACACGGTGGCGAGCTTCCTCGGCAAGGACGATTATCTCCAGACTTACGCCGATGTGTTCAAGGGTGATGCCCGTTGGCAGGGCCTCCAGGCACCGGCGGGCAAGACCTTCGCTTGGGACACGAGCAGCACCTACGTGCAGGAGCCGCCCTACTTCCAAGGCATCACCATGGAGCCGGAGCCCGTGGCGGCCATCGAAGGCGCCCGCTGCTTGGCCCTGCTCGGTGACTCGGTGACCACCGACCACATCTCGCCCGCCGGCAATATCAAGGCGGACAGCCCGGCCGGGCGCTACCTCATAGAGCACGACGTGCAGCCGGCGGATTTCAACTCCTATGGCTCCCGCCGCGGCAACCATGAGGTGATGATGCGCGGCACCTTCGCCAACATTCGCCTGCGCAACAGGATGGCGCCGGGCACTGAGGGGGGCGTGACCCTGCACCAGCCCTCGGGCGATGAGATGTCGATCTATGACGCCGCCATGCGCTACCAGGCCGAGGGCGTGCCTGCCATTGTCATCGCCGGCAAGGAGTACGGCTCCGGCTCATCCCGCGACTGGGCAGCCAAGGGGCCGCGGCTGCTGGGCGTGCGGGCGGTGATCGCCGAGAGCTACGAGCGCATCCACCGCACCAACCTGGTCTGCATGGGCGTGCTGCCGCTGCAGTTCCAGCCGGGCGACAGCGCCGAGTCCCTGGGGCTCACGGGCTATGAGTCATTCACGATCGAAGGCCTGGACGACGGGCGCGCCAAGGAGGTCACGGTCACCGCAACCGGTTCAGACGGCGGCGCCCGGCAGTTCCAGGCCCGCGTGCGCATCGACACCCCCAACGAGGTGGAGTACTACCAGCACGGCGGCATCCTGCACTATGTGCTGCGGAAGCTGGCCGCGTAGGCAGCGCTACCTACCCGCGGGGACCCCGTCGCGGAGCGCGACGGCGATTTGGTGTAGCCGCTGGATCGAGGATATCCCAGACGCCAACGCACAGGAGCGGACCAGAGAAGAGCTGCTGATCAGCCTTCGAGAAGCCCCCCAAGACCTCATCAGCCTCCAAACCTCGCCCTCCGAACATCCATGGACCTCTCCACCCTCACCGCCATTTCCCCCATCGACGGCCGCTACGGCGCCAAGACCGAGGCGCTGCGCCCGGTGGCCAGCGAATACGGCCTGATCCGCCATCGGGTGATGGTAGAGGTACGCTGGCTGCAGGCGCTTGCGGGGCATCCGGGTATCGTCGAGGTGCCAGAGCTTGCGGACGCCGCGCGGGCGCGCCTCGATGCCATCGTCGACGATTTTTCGGTGGACCATGCCGCGCGCATCAAGACCATCGAGCGCACCACCAATCATGATGTCAAGGCGGTGGAGTACTTCCTGAAGGAGCAGGTGGCAGACGATGCGGAATTGGCCGCGGTGTCGGAGTTCATCCACTTCGCCTGCACCAGCGAGGACATCAACAACCTCGCCCATGCGCTGATGCTCCGTGCCGCGCGTGAGGACGCCCTGCTGCCAGCAATGGATGCAATCATCGACGCCGTCCGCGACCTTGCGCACAGGTATGCTGAGCAGCCCATGCTGTCGCGCACCCACGGCCAACCGGCCTCACCGACGACACTTGGCAAGGAAATGGCCAATGTCGTGCACCGCCTGCGCGCCCAGCGCAATATGGTTGCGGGCGTCCATCTGCTGGGCAAGATCAACGGCGCCGTGGGCAACTACAACGCCCACCTGGCGACCTATCCGGAGGTGGATTGGCCTGCAATGGCGAGGGACTTCGTCGAGTCCCTGGGCCTCACCTGGAACCCCTACACGACGCAGATCGAGCCGCATGATTACTTGGCCGAGCTGTTCGACGCTCAGGCCCGGTTCAACATCGTGCTGCTGGACTTCTGCCGCGACGTCTGGGGCTACATCTCACTCGGCTACTTCAAGCAGAAGACGGTCGCCGGCGAGGTCGGCTCCTCCACCATGCCGCATAAGGTCAACCCCATCGATTTTGAGAACGCCGAGGGCAATTTGGGCATCGCCAATGCGATCCTCGGGCATCTAGCAGAGAAGCTCCCCATCTCCCGATGGCAGCGGGATCTGACGGACTCCACGGTGCTGCGTAACCTCGGCGTTGGCCTGGGCCACAGCCTGATCGCGCTGCAATCAGCACAAAAGGGCATCAGCAAACTGGAGGCCGACCCTGAACGCCTCGCCGCAGACCTGGACGCCAACTGGGAAGTCCTCGCCGAGCCCATACAGACCGTCATGCGCCGCTATGGTATCGAGCAGCCTTATGAGAAGCTCAAGGCGTTGACCCGCGGCCGCCGCATCGGCCCGGGAGCACTTGCCGCCTTCGTCGACACCCTTAAGATCCCTGAGCACGCCAAGGCCGAGCTCAAGGCCCTGACCCCGGCGAGCTACATTGGCAATGCCGCTCAGCAGGCGCGGGCGGTCTGAGCGCGTTCTGTCACTCGAACCCAAGTCAGATATGCCATCAGCGCTGCTGGCACAAAAAAGCCCGCCGCGCGACGCGCGGCGGGCGTGAGTTGCGCAGCGGCCCGGCTGTGCAAGCCAGGCGCAGACCGCTTACATCACTTCCGGTACTTCCAGCACCACGACGCGGCGGCGCAGCGGGTTGTTCTCCAGCGGACCCAGGTCTCCGACCTGAAAATCGGTGGGAACATCCCAGGAGAACCCGGTCACGCGCGCGATGTCGCTCGCTGGGATGCCTTGGTCGATCATGTAGTTGCGAATCGTGTTGGCGCGGTTCTCACTGAGGGCCAGGTTATGCTCCCAGCTGCCGAGCTTGTCGGTAAAGCCACCGATGACCAAGCGCTCCCGACGCGGGGAGTCCTTGACCTCCTGGATATACTGGTCGAGATCGGTGAGGACCCCCGGGTTCAGGATATCGTCAAGGCCGTATCGGTCCAGCGCAAACTGAATGCGCAGGACCAGCGGGTCCCGGACCTCCATCTGGCAGGGCGGCAGGTTGGTGGGGCCGTCCGGCGCTTCCGACTGCCAGCACTCCCCATAGCTGGTGGCCCAGAGCTGGCCGTCCGGCACGGTGGGATCACCCGAGGCGTACCAGTAGGTCTCGTCCGGTTCCTGGGCAATGGCATTGAAGCTGAGGGCTGCGGCCGCCGGCAGCGCCAGCGCCAGGGTCCGCAGGGTGGTGAGGTGTCGCATCTTAGACTCCCAGAGTGTTGCGTGATGACAAAATAGGCAGTGGTGTGTGCCGCTGCAAGCGTCCCTTATGCATTGGCTTGTCGCCAGCGGCTTGTTTTGCAGCGGCGCGCACACCGGGCGGTGGTACAGGGATCGGCTCTGATAGTGTAGCGAATGTGAGCGGCATTCGTACAACTTTTTTGGATTTTCGGTTTTCTTGCATCATCGCGTGTGTGTCCTGAGCACAACTTGCTTTCTGAACAATATCTTCCGGGAGCATGAAGTCACCCGTTAGTCATACAACTGTCGCTCTTTTGCGACAAAGACCCCAATTATGCGCCATCGCTCACAACCCCTGATCCGCGGCGCCGCCTTTATCGTGCTCGGCGAGCTCTGCTTTGCGAGCATGGGCGTGGGCATTCGGCTCGTGTCCGACGAGCTTGATAACACGATGATCGTTTTCGCGCGGAACATCCTCGGCCTGGTTTTGCTGCTCCCCTGGCTCGCGCACCGCGGCATCGGCAACCTGGCCACGACGGTGCCGGGCCTGCACCTGCTGCGTGCCGGCGCAGGTGTCGCGGCCATGTATTGCTTCTTCTACGCCATTGCCGCCATGCCCTTGGCGGACGCGATGCTGCTCAAGCTTACGGCACCGATCTTCATGCCCATCATCGCTGTGCTTTGGCTGCATGAGCGGGTGACGCCGGCGTTGGCGCTGGCGCTCGGCATCGGCTTCTCCGGCGTCGCGGTCATCCTGGACCCAAGTTTTACAGAGGCAGGCATCAGGGTCTCCCCGGTGGCCTTCATCGGGCTCCTCGGCGGCGTGCTGGCGGCCCTCGCGAAGGTGACGGTGCGGCGGCTGTCTGCCAGCGAGCCTCCCACGCGCATTGTCTTTTACTTCGCCCTGATCGCTGCCGCGATCTCCGCCGTCCCGCTCATCTGGGCCTGGCAGACACCCTCGCCTGCGGCGGGATTTGGCTTGCTTGGCATCGCCATCGCCGCAACCCTCGGCCAGCTGGCCCTGACGCGCGGGCTCTCCCTGGCACCGGCGTCTCGCATGGGGGTATTCGGCTACTCGGCTGTTGTGTTCGGCGCGGCCTATGGCTGGCTCATCTGGGATGAGCCGCTCACCGTTGCCACCATCACCGGCACGCTGCTCATCGCGGCGGCTGGCTTGCTCGCCACCCGCGCCGTGCGCCGCAGCACCAGCGGCGTCGCCATTGGGCAGCCGACGCCAGCGACCAACGGCGGCCCCAGGGCCGAACTGTAACCATGGTACCCGTCCGGCTTCGATGGCCACCGGGGCTGAACCCCCGGCGCTTTTTGGCGGAGGTCTGGCAGCGCCGGCCAATGCTGTTGCGCGGTGCGCTTGCGGGCATCACCTCGCCCATCACGGCAGACGAGCTCGCCGGACTCGCCTGCGAGCCCGAGGTGGAGGCTCGCATCGTGTGCGAGCAGGGCGTGGAGCGGCCGTGGCAAGTGAGCCACGGCCCGTTCGACGAAGCGGCTTTCGCGCAGCTGCCGGCGACGCACTGGACGCTGCTGGTCCAGGACGTGGACAAGCATGTACCCACGGTTGCCGCTTTGCTCGCCGCCTTCGATTTTCTGCCCGAGTGGCGCCTCGACGACATCATGGTGAGCTGGGCAGAGGACGGCGGCTCCGTGGGGCCGCATCTCGATGAGTACGATGTCTTCCTGGTGCAGGTGCAAGGCCGGCGTCGCTGGCGCATCGACAGCCGTCCAGACCCACCGTCGGCGCTGGTGCCGGACCTGGACCTGCGGATTCTTGAGCGCTTCGAGTCGGAGCAGGACTGGGTGCTCGGGCCGGGTGACGTCCTTTATCTGCCGCCGGGCGTGCCGCACTGGGGCACGGCCGAAGGACCCTGCATGACCTGGTCCGTCGGCTTACGGGCACCCGCATGGCGGGAGCTGGCGGCTGACTGGCTCCAGCACGCAGTGGACACGCTGGCGGACGATGGGCGTTGGCGGGACCCACCGGAGATGCACCTGCCGGCGGAGCCCGCCGAATTGCCGGCGGACGTCACGGCCATCATCCGCGAGCGCATCAAGGCGATCTTGACCGGCGCGGACGACCAGCTGTTCCGCCGATGGCTGGGGACCTATCTCACCGAGCCCAAGCCCAACGTCGTGCTGCTGCCACCGGAGCCGCCCTGGCCCGCCCGAGAGGTGCTGGCGCTGCTGCTGGCCCAAGGCTGCTTGCCCCGCGACGGCGCCTCGCGGCTGCTGTTCCTGCCCGCATTGGGGAGCGGCGACGAGGACTTACTCTTCGCCAATGGCGACTGCCATGCGCTGCCCGCCGGCCACGCCGGCTTCCTGGCAGCCCTCTGCCGCCGCCCGGCGCTGGAGATGGCCGCAGCGGCGCCCTGGTTACACGAGCCACGCTGTATCCAGTTGCTCACAACGCTGTTCAATTCCGGCCATTTCTTGACGCCGGATGTCGCATCCCACGCCTGACTTACGCGCGACAGCTGGCGCCGACGCTTTCATCGAACGTTCAGCGTCGCCACCCTTGAATCGAACCTCCTCAATCCATCGGTTGCACCATATCGGCGCCGACCGCGTCAGCAGTAAGCAACAACGCTATGCCCCAGGACAATCGCCCCGTGTTTCGCATTCGCCGCGCGCAGTGGGAGCGGGATAACGCGGCACTCAACGCCATTCGCCGGCAGGTGTTCGTCCGCGAGCAAGGGGTGCCCGAGACGCTGGAGTGGGACGGCCTCGATGCCGACGCTGTACACCTGCTGGCGGAGGATGGCGATGGTAGGCCTATTGGCACGGCGCGGCTGCTGCCGTCTGGCCAGATCGGACGCATGGCGGTTCTCGCCGAGCATCGCCGCCGGGGTGTCGGCCGCGCCCTGCTGCTGGAGCTGCTGCGCATCGCTCGTGCCGACGGCAACGAACGCCTATTCCTGAACGCTCAGCTTGCCGCCCTGCCCTTCTATAGTACGCTTGGCTTCGAGCCGGACGGCGAGGTCTTCGAGGAGGCCGGCATCGCGCATCAGCGCATGCGCACCCCCTGAGCGCCCGGGGAGCCGCCGGCCGGCCTCAGAACGCGTCGACCAACTTGGTCGCGAGTCCGGTCTCAAGCGCCTCGCCGACGGAAATCCAATACATACTGTCGTTGGGCACAGACGCAGCCGCCAGCGCCACCGTGTCGTCAATGCCCATCTCCCGCAGGTAGAGCGCCGCCGCCACCACCGACAGTTGGCCGCCCTCGTGGCTGCTGAGGTGCTTCGGCACCTTGCTTTGATGAATGCCGAGCTTGGCCCCGCGGGTCACGTAACGCTCGATGCCACCGGCCAGCACATCCACGCAGGCGGAGGTACAAACGTCTTGAACGCCCACCCGTAGCCCGTTTTGACGCAGGTAGCGCCCGAGTCGCCGCGCTTCATACAGGGACCCCCCGGGGCTCGAGATCAGCAGCCCGACGGCTTTCTCCCGACGCAGAGTGTCGATGACCTCATCCGCAAAGCCCTCGTATATCTCCCCGTTTACCACCACCCAGGTGTTGCCGATGTTGCCGGAGCGATCGAACCGCACCAGCCCAGGCGCGGCGCCTGTGAGCGCCGCGAGACGCTCACAGGCGTTGCCGGCAAGTCGCCGCAGCGAGGCGCGCGCCGCTGCATCACCGGCCGCTGCGACGGTAATGGCGTTCGCGCGCTCCACCATCTCTTCGACCTCGAAGCCATACTGTTCGATGGCAGCGATCACAACGGCATCGGTGGCGCCGCGGTCCTCATTCTGCAGCACGCGGCGCAGATGGCAGGCGGCGATGGAAGTCAGCAGCTCGTCGCGGTCCGCGCCCGCCGGCAGGGCGGCATCCGTGTCGCCGGATCTGCCGCCTGTGCCGGCGCACCCCCCCGCCAGAAGGGCTGAGAGCAGCACCAGCAGCGCGCTGCTGCGTGTGGACAAGGCGCTGATGCAGCAGCTGGCGAAACGACGCATCACAGCCTCCCCGTGGCGCCCATCACGCGGCCCGCACCGGGATGCCGGCCTCGGCCAGGGCTGTTTTGACGTCGGCGATCGGCACCTCGCGGCGATGGAAGATGCCCGCGGCCAGTGCCGCGTCCGCGCCCGTCACTTGAAAGACTTCGACGAAGTGCCCCGGGCTGCCGGCGCCGCTGGAGGCGATCACGGGAATGCCCACGGCGGCGCGCACAGCGGCGATGAGCTCGAGATCGAAGCCCAGGCCGGAGCCGTCCCGATCGATGCTGTTCAGCAACATCTCCCCGGCCCCGAGGGCTTCGCAGGTCCTGGCCAGCTCCACCGCATCCACGTCCCGGCCCTCGCGGCCGCCACGGACAGTGCATTGGAACCAGCAATAACGCTCTCCCCGCGGGCCTGGAAAGGCTGTTTCAACGACCTGGTGGTGTGTGGCCTCCGGATCGCTCACATAGACCCGCCGCGGATCAACGGAGATCACCACCGCCTGGTTGCCGTAGCGCGCGGCGATCTGCTCAATGGCACTGTTGCCGTCGGCGCCCTCAGCACGCACCCGCTCCACCGTATAGACCGCATCAGAGCCGATGGAAATCTTGTCCGCACCGGAGCGGAAGTACTCGTCGGCGACATCGAGGGCGCTCCAGCTGTTGCCGTCGGCATCGGTGAAGGCGCGAATGCCGCCGCCGATGGTGAGTGGGACGAACACCTGCTCGGATGTGCGCCGAAGCACCTCCAGCATGGGCTGATCGCGGAGCGGAAAATCGCGGAAGGCGGTAATGTTGAGGAAGGTAATCTCGTCGGCGCCTTCTCGGTAATAGCGCGCTGCGAGATCGACCGGCTTACCGAGGTTGCGCACCTCACCCTGCTCTCGCACGTCGTACTGATCACCCTTCGTCACCACGAGGTCACCAGCGTCGTTGCTGCGTACGTCGAGGCAGGCGATGACGCGCTTGGCAAGCCGCGTAGGCGGCTGTTCTGGCGCGTGGGTTTTGGGCGCCTCGGGTGCGCTCAGGATGCGTGGTGCGAAGCCCGGTGCCACTGTTACCGTGCCGGTAAGAAAACGCTGCAGCAAGGCGAGCCCGGCGGGCCCGCTCTTCTCCGGGTGGAACTGCAACGCGATGACCTGCCCCTGCTGCACCGCCGACACGAAGGGTACGCCGTAGTCGGTTTCTGCAAGCACCCAGTCCGTGATATCCGGTGCCGCTGGAGCGCAGTAGGAGTGGACGAAATAGAACCGATCCGCCTCCAAGCCTGCGAGCAGCTCCGAGTCGCGGCGCACGCGCAGACCATTCCACCCCATGTGCGGCACTGCGAGTGCATCCGCCGGGAAGCGCGTTACCTGTCCGGACAGCACACCGAGCCCGGGCACACCGGGTGACTCGTCGCTGCCTTCGAACAGGCATTGCAGACCGATGCAGATGCCGAGGAACGGTCGGTCTGCACGCAGATAGTCGAGCAGCGGCTCGACGAAGCCCTGATCCCGCAGCCGTTGCATAGCCGCGCCGAAGGCACCCACTCCCGGAAACAAGAGGCGCTCGGCGGCGAGAATATCGTCCGGGCTGCTGACGTCGACGACCTCGTAACCGAGCCGGGTTACGGCATTGCGGAGGCTGCGGACGTTGCCCGCGCCGTAGTCGAGGAGAGAAATCATCGGCGGCCCATCTTGGGTTTGCAGCGCTGTGGCGTAGAGTCTACCAGTCCGTGACGCCCGCTTCGGCGGCGCCGACCCGTGCGGCTGCGCTGCCGCCCCCTTTTGCCGCACATCGTTAGCCCGGCTGACACTCGTGGTCAGATATCGATACCCTCGGCCTCCACGACCCGCGCCAGGGCGGTTTCCATGGTGGCCCGCGCCTGCGCGGTGGCGGCGTGCAGGAATGCGTGCAAAGCCGCATCGTCGGCATTGCGGTTCTCGCACTCGCGCGAATAGGCCTCAAAGGCCACCAGGCTGGATACCAGCTGTACCAGATGGTGCGGGCACTCACACTTCACCGTTGGCGATGCGGCTGCGATGCGCGACAGCGCAGCGGTATCGTAGAGTCGTGCAGGCGGTGGCTCGCTCAAATCGAAGTCGCCGAGAAGTGCTGGCGCGGCTGCCGTGGCGGCGCCGTGCATGGCGACGCACCAACGCTTAAGCTCGACGGCGTCCACCGGCGCTCGCTTGGCGACAATGTGCTGGGCCTCGAGCCGGTTGACGACATCGCGGCTTGCATAGCTGTAGACCACCAGGGTGCGCGGCGCACCGCTGCGTGCTGCGAGATCGGCCAGATGCCGCAGCTGATCGTCATGGATGGTGGGGCACTCCAACACGAGCAGGTCCAGGCCGAGCTGGCCGGCATGGTCTCGAAAGGACGACTCTTCGGTGTAGAGGCCGGCGAATTGCACATCACTCGCGTCGTCAGATAGGCCGGCGCCCGCGCTCTGCAGGAGCATCGGCAGCGACGGACCCAGCACTGCGACCCGGCACGGCCGCGTCTCCTGCGACGTAGGCACGGGCGTATCGAGGCCTTGGGCACGCTGCCGCAGGTGCTCGAGCGACAGCCGGGCAACGTGGCTGATGGCGTCGCCGTTATCCACCAGGCGCTTGATCAGGTTGAGCCGGCTCACGTCTTCTGCGCGATAGAGCCGTGTACCAGCCTCGGAGCGCACCGGCGTCACCACAGCATAACGTCGCTCCCACACGCGCAGCGTATCCGGCGGGATGCCGGTCAGTCGCGCCACGGCGCCAATGCGGTAGGTCTGGCCGACTTCGGGCTCAGTGCTTTCGGTCACGGCCACAGCCCCCTGTTAATGTTTTGTCCATATCTTAACTGAACTTTATCTTGACAAACTGGGGCAGCGCTTCTAGTGTCTACGTCGCTGCTGAACAAAACCTAGACGTCGGCACTGTCGGGGCAGGTGAGAGCCCGTATCCGCGACGCCCCTTCGCGCACTCAGATGGTGTCGATCCGGATTCGTCCAAGTTTTGAACAGCGCAAACTTCGCGCGCAGCGGGGACCAGACCCGCCGCGCACGATCCACTGCAGCCCTGGCCTAACCCGTCAGGGCTGCGCCGATGAAAAACAGGAGCGATCACCATGGCCCACACCGCGCGGACACCCGAGGTACTTCACGGCTTCGACCTGGAACTGCCTCTGCATCCGGCCACCGACGACGCCGAGGACGTGGCACTGCTGCTCAACCGGCTGCTCGGACTGGTGGACGAATTCTGCACCCACCGGGAAACCACCGACGCCGACGTCATTCAGGCCCTGACTCTGGCCACCGCCCTGCGCGCGGTCATGGCCGACGCCTCCGAGCGCATGGGCGCGGCCGCGCCAGCGCGTCTGCTCGATGTACAGGTTCAAGACGCACCGCTGCATGCCGCTTGAAGTCAACCCCTGCGCGGCCCCTCAGCGGCCGCGCAGCCGCCGCATTGTGCGCCGCACCGCATAGCTGCCGGGCAACAAGGCTACGAAGACAACGGCAATGATCACTGCTTGGTACCACAGCAGCCCAAGCCAAGCAGGTGTTACGCCGGTCGTCATCCACTCCTCGGCCAAGCGCTGCCCGTTGAAGAACGCAAAGTAGGCTAGGAACGCGAGGAACAGCCGACCAGCGCTGCGTCGACGCGGTGACAACTGCGTCAGCGGCACCGCCAACAGGCCCAGCGAGACGACGCCCAATGCCGCTGCGAGTCGGTGCTGAACTTCAGCCCGGTCGCGGATGTCCTCGGAACCCAGCAACACGGCTGTTGGCGTAGCGGCCCGCCGCCAACGCTCCTGCTGTGCGGGATCCCCTCCCGGCACGAAGTAGGTCAGCCGCGCGAAGTCCACGAGGCTGTAAGCGTGGCTGCCGGCCGCCCCATCGAAACGCCTGCCTTCCTCCAGGACGACAGCCTGCTCCCCGCCGCGCGCTGACTCCCGATAGAGCCCGCTTTCCGCCAGCACCACCCGCGGAGGGTCACTGCTGCGGTCGTGCACGAACACGTTCGTGAAGCGGCCGCTGCTGTCCAAACCGCCGGCATAGAAGGTCACCGCCCCATCGCTTTGCTGATAGAAGCGTCCTGCCTGCAGCCCGCTGATACGGGTCGCCTCCGTGTCCTTCTGCGCCTCGATGAGTTGGATCTGCGACGCCGCATAGGGCTTCAGCACAAGCGAGAACCATGCGGTGAGCAGCGCCACCGGCAGCGCGAACAGCAGCACCGCCCGAAAAACTTGCAGCGGGCTCAACCCCCCAGCGGTGAAGGCAATCAGCTCGCTGTCCCGCGCCATGCGCCCGAGCGCCATCAACACGGCGAGGAAGGCCGCCGGCGCCAGCAGATTGGCTGCGTCACGCAGCAGCTGCAGGCCAAGAAAACGCAAGACCACTTCGGCCTGCAGGTTGCCGAGGTTCACCTGCTCCAAGGTGCGCAGGAAAAGCATGCTCGCCACAACCAGCAACAGGGTCGCCATGATGGCGCCGAAGACTTTGACGATCTCAGCGAGGAAATAGCGGTCGGCGATGCTCCACATGGACGCGGCTTCCTAGAAGGCGTCGCGCATTGTCGTTGCTGCGCGGCGGCACGCGCAACGTCACCTGCAAGCCGGGCAGCTCGGCCAGGCGCTCGACCTCGTGGCGATTCGACGTCATGGGCGCCGCGAGACACGCCGCTTGCCATAACGGCTGCGGAGGATCACGCGCAGCCAGCGCAGCAGATAAAGGCCAAAGCCCACCGCCTCGCGCAGCAGGCGCGGCCAGGCAGGTGGTCCCTCAGCTCCGGCAACCCGGCAGCCGGCGCCCCGAACAGATAGCCCCTGGGCACGGAAGGCAAGCCTCGCCCGCGGCACGTGCCAGGGATCTGTAACCAGCAACAGCGGTGCCCCAGTCAGACCCGCCTGCCGTAACAGAAGTGCACTGCGCTCCGCATTCTCCCAGGTGTTGCGCGCCCTCGGCTCTACCAGAATACGGTCCGCGGCGATGCCTGCTGAGGCGAGCACCGCCGCCGCAGCCGCCGCTTCCGCCCGTCGGCACAGGGCCCGTGGCGGCACACCGCCCGTGGCGAGGACCCTGGCGTTCGGATCACGGCGCAGCCGCCGCAGCGCGCAGGCGAGGCGCCGATGTAGCGCCGGCCCGGGACTGCCATCGGCATGCAGTGGAGCGCCAAGCAGCAACAAGATGGGGCCCCGCGCCGGGGCGATCTCATGGCCGCTGCGAGATGGAGCAGCTGCCTCCCGGTGTTTTCGGGCCATGCATGCGCGGCCCCCGGCTAGTCCGCAAACCCGTAGATGAAATAGACGGTTTCCAATAGCGCCGTCGGTTCGGAGCTCTCGCCGAACCAGCGCTCGAAGATACGATCCACCTCCCCCGTACGGTAGATCTGCGCCAGCGCAGTGTTCACCACCAGCCGGAAGTCGGCGTCGTTGCGAGGTACTGCAAACGCATAGGGCTCTACGGAGAAGTCGGCGTCGAGAATGGCGAAGTCCTGCGCGTTGCCTCCTGCCGCCACTTGGCCGATGAGCACCAAGCGGTCGCCGGCGACGGCGTCCAGCTCCCCCGCCTGGAGCTGCTCGCGTCCATCACGGGCGTTGCGGATGGGCCTCAGCTCTGCATTGATGAGCCGCTCCTTCAGGATGGGGCGCAGGCGCCGTTCCGTGGTGGTTTCCGGCACCACGCCAAGACGCTTGCCGCCCAAGTCCTCCAGCGCTCGGATCCCGCTGTCGGACTTGGTGAGAATCCCGCCCGACTCCACGAACACGACATTGGCGAAGTCGACCTGCCGCTGGCGCGCCAGGGTCATGGTGGTAGTGCCGCACTCCAGGTCCGCCTCGCCATTGGCGACGGCGGCGACGCGCTTCGGCGTGTTGCCTTCAATCCAGGCCACCTCCAGCGCGTCCAGATCCAGCGCCCGCTGCACACCCGCAATGATTCGCCGGCATAGGTCCACCGAGTAGCCGCGGGGCGCGCCGTCGGCGTCCTTAAACGCGATGGGATAGGCGTTGGGGTCGTAGGCGACGTTGATGGCCTGTGCGGCCTTGATCCGATCCAGCGCCCCCGTGTCGGCGGCGGCGGGCGACGCCGCTGCGGCCAGCAGCGGCGCGAGGGCGAGCGCAGCTGCAAGCCCGGCAGCGCCGGGGCTCCTCACGGCCCGCACGTTACTCTCCGGCGCTTTGCTGCTTGATGAGGGCACGGATTTCGCCGGGGCGCGGCAGGCCCTTGATGGTGAGCTCCGGCTCGTCACCGGTGGTGTAGACCACCAGATCGCCGGCGTTCAGCAGGCGTTGCAGCAGCGACTGCTGCACGCGCACGGTACGGACCGACGCCATGTTCGTCTCCGTGTACTGTTTGTTCAGAAAGCCGTGGGTCCACACCAGCTCACGCTGGGTGATCTGAAGGTGGTCGAAGCGGGCGCTGAGCCACCAGCCGAGCAACTGCAGCAAGCCCCAGGCGATGAGCAGGTAACCGACGTAGCGCAGGTCCACCCAGGCGGGCAGTTGCACGTCGGCGAGCAGGTCGGACACGTAGGGAATGCTGCCGGTGACCACAACATAGCCGCCCGCCAGCACGAGCAGCCATGCGATCAGGGTGCCGAACGGACGCATCCGCCAAACCGACGGGCTCGCTGCATACAATGGCTCGGACATTGAACTGCTCCTCGGGGCCCCTGTGTTTTGAGAGGGCGCGGGTCGGTTTCCGGCGCAGAAAAAACGTGCGAATGCTACCAGTATCCCCCGAGAAGGAACATGCGGCGGACGTCAATGCAGCACGCCATCGCGCCTGCCGCGGCGCTCGCCGCGCGGGTCCAAATACGTCACCGCGACTGGGCATCCTCCCAGGAGAGCTGCGCCTTACCGACAAGCCGAAACGGTGGTGACTGCTTCCGACTGCTCCTGACGGCGGCTCAGCGCACGCTAGCCGCGCCACCGGGACGCCGGCATGCGGCGGCAATGGCGGCGATGCGAGCCTTGCGAATACCCTCCGCAATGCGCTCCGGGGCTGCGGCCTGCGCGGCGATCGCACGTTGGTTCACTTGGCGCGCCGCACGAGCGCAACGCCGCACCAGCTCACCCTGAGGGTACGCCCGGTGCTCGAAACCCGTACGTCCGCGGAAATCGGCCTCGCAGGCGAGCAGCATCTGCTCCAGGCGGCGCGGCCGGCGGAACAGATCAACCGCCTCGAACATATCGAGTAGGGTCTTGGGCTTCAGCTCTGTGGAGCGATGCACAAGGCCGTGGTAGCGGGCGGTAAGCCGCGCCAGCTCGCAGAAGCGTTTGGGGACCCTCAGGCGAGCGCAGAGTTGGACCACCAGCGCGACGCTGCGCTGCTCATGGCCGTGGTGCCGCGGCCAGTGCTGTGGCGGCGTCGTCCCCTTGCCGAGGTCGTGGCAGAGTGCGGCGAAGCGCACCTCCGCGGCATCCGCCAGTCGCGCGGCAGCGTCCACCACCAGCATCACATGCACACCAGTGTCGATTTCTGGGTGAGCTGCGGCCGGTTGCGGTACGCCCCATAATCGATCCAGCTCCGGCAGCAGACGAGCCAGGGCGCCGCACTCGCGCAACACCAAGAAAAAACGCGACGGATGCGACTCTGACAGGGCCTTGGCCATCTCCTGCCAAACCCGTTCCGGCACCAGGGCATCTACCTCGCCGGCGGTCACCATGTCGCGCATCAGATGCATGGTTTCGTCAGCGACGCGGAAGCCGAGCTCGGCGAAGCGCGCAGCGAAGCGGGCCACACGCAGGATGCGCACCGGATCCTCGACAAAGGCCGGTGACACATGGCGCAGGACACGAGCCTTGAGGTCGGCGACGCCGCCGAAGGGATCGATAATGCGCCCGTCCCAGTCCTCGGCCAGGGCATTGATGGTGAGATCCCGGCGCGCCAGGTCCTGCTCCAGGGTAACGTCCGGGGACGCGTGCACCGTGAAGCCGTGATAACCGGGGGCACACTTGCGCTCGGTTCGTGCGAGGGCGTATTCGTCCTTAGTTTCCGGATGCAGAAACACCGGGAAATCCTTACCCACCTGCGTGAAGCCACGCCGGTGCATTTCCGCCGGTGTCGCGCCCACCACCACATAGTCGGACTCGTCCACGGGGAGACATAACAGACGATCGCGAACGGCACCACCCACCAGGTAGATGTCGAGTCCATCGGTGGCCTCACTGCTCAAGGTCAAGCCTCCCGAGAGCGGCGCGCGTCAGGAGCATGTACCGGGACAGCGGCACCAGCTCCAGCTGGGCACGCCGCCGCAGTCGCTGCACGCCTGCTGGCGGATCTCGCTGTGGGTGCGGCTGCCATGGGCGCTCCGCGGGTGGGATGGCGCTCGATTATAACCGCCCTCCCTGGGCGCTCCGACAGGGCGTGACACCGGCGCCCATGCTTCGACAGCGCTCTGGGGCGGCCCGGACACGGTACAATGTTGGATTTTCCTTCCCGCTCACCGGTGAGATGCCATGGCTCGCGTTCTGGGCTATCTGCTGTTGTTGGCAGTGCTGGGCTACGGTCTTTGGCCCTACTACACCGTATTCCAACTCGATGACGCCGTGCGGGAGGCGGAGCCCGGGGCCCTCGCCCCCTTCGTGGATCTCGACGCCATCAAGGCCAATTATGCCGCGCGCATCCGCATGCCCGTGCCCGAGTTCGAGCCCCGCACAGGCCCTGGCGCGGACCAGGTGGTGGTCTGGCTGCGCACTAATCTGCCGCGCCTTGGCGAGGCCGCACTGGATCAGGCCATCACCCTCGAGTGGGTGCAGAACAGCCTGCGCGAGGCCGCGCAGCGCACCACCGAAAGCCGCCCGGCGTTATTCATCGATGCCATTGACTACGCCTTCTTCGAATCCTGGAATCGCTTCATGATTCGGGTGGGTCCGCTCGGCAGTGAGACCCACGTCGTGCTCGGCCTCGACGGCGCGGACTGGCGCATCGTCGACTTGGTGCGCTGAGCGCTCGAGCGCCATCGCTCGACTAAGATATCGCCCTCTAGAAACCAAGACGGAGCCGCCGCATGACCCGCTTCGCCATCCCTCTCGTGATATTGGCGCTGTTCAGCGCCGGGGACGCCGCCGCCTTCAAGTGTGTGCCCATCTACGGCAATTGGTGCGGCATCGATCATCCGCGTCGCGGTGCGCCGCCGCCGGTGGACGCTTTCGATGCCGCATGCATGCGCCACGACCTTTGCATCGCAGGCTCGCCGTCCGATCGGCCCTGCGACATCGCCTTCGTCACGGAGCTGCGCAACATCGCCGCACAAGTCGGAGGCATGCCGCGCCCGCTGCAATGGGCGGAGTACGTGATCCGACTCAAGGCCGGCGGCCCATGGGGCGGTATGCCGATGCCGACGCCCTGGGACGCCGTGGGCGCTTTCTCCAGCTTGACATCACCTTGCTGGTGACCACCCACGCCAGGGCTCAGGCCGGTGGCGGGCCGGTCACATGGGTCAGCCCGTCGTAATCCCCGTCCGCCGCCAGCCGATAACCACTGACACCCCGCCGGGTGGCCAACACCTGATCCTCGAACCACAGGGGCAGGTAGGGCAGGTCCCGGTGCAGTAGGTGCTGCAGTGACCGATAGAGCACCGCTTGGCGCAGCGGATCCGCCGTGGCGGCTGCCGCGTCGATGATCCGATCCGCCGCCGCACTGACGTAACGCCCGCGATTGGCACCGTCCGGCGGCATCGCGCCGCTGTGGAAAGCGTAGCGGAAGATGTCGGGGCTACGGATACCCACCCAGGTGAGGCTGTAGAGCTGAAAGCGGCCCGCCTTAACGTCACCGAAGAAGGTTCCCCAGTCGTAGCTCTGCACCCGCACCTCAATGCCCACCGCGGCGAGCTGGGCCTGAATGACCGTCGCGAGCCGAACGCGAAACGGGTCGCTCGAGGTCTTATAGCTCAACCTCAGCGGCCGGTCAGGTCCATAGCCCGCTCGCGCCAGCAGACGACGCGCCCGCTCAGGGTCGAACCCGTAGGGCGCGATGTCGTCGGCGCCAGCCCAGTGCTCTGGGGGAAACAGGGCCTCCGCCGGCCGGCCGTTACCTTGAAACAGCCAACGCAGGATTGCTGCCCGGTCGATCGCATGAGCGACGGCCCGACGCACCTCGGGAAGCCCTGTCGCCGAATCAGCAAGGTTGAAGCCGAGGTAGGAGAAGTTGACGCCTGCCGTGCGCGTCACTCGGATCTCCGGCTGCCGGCGCAGATAGCCCACCAGCTCCGGCGGCAGATCGTTTTGCAGCATCTGCACCTCGCCACGCAGGAGCTTCATGACGCGCACGTTCGGATCCTTGACGGTGACCAGCTCGATAGCGAGCCCGTCGCGTCGCCGCCTCAGCTGCAACCGGCCAGGCTCCGGCCAGCCCGAGAGCACCAGGGGGCCGCTGCCGACGGGTGAGCGCTGAAAGCCATGTCCCGCCTCGATCAACCGCGCGGGCTGGATACCGATGCCGAGATGGTAGGTGAACAGCGGCTCCGGCTCCCGCAGATGGAAATCGAGCGTCTGGGCATCACGCACCACCATGCGCTCGATCACCGCCAGCACGGCGCGATGATGTGAGGCCGTCGCGGGATCCAGCACCGATGCGTAGGTGGCGGCCACATCCGCAGCCTGAAGCGGCGTGCCATCGCTGAAGGGTGCAATGCCCTCGCGGAGCCGGAACCGCCAACGTGTCGGCCCCAACTGTTCGAAATGCGCGATGCCGGCCACGGGGCGGCTCGACGCATCGAAGACCACCAACCGCGCATACAGGAGCCGGTTCACCCGCTCCGACACCGCATCCGTCGCGAGCCGCGGGTCCAGGTTCCGCGGCGCGTTGGCCAGCGCAAAGCGCAGCGCATCCTCCGCGGGCGCTCGCCTGGTGCAGCCAGCGGCGAGGGCGACGGGCGGCGCGCTGATCAAGGCGCGGATCAGGTCACGACGGTCCATGCAATAACGCGGTTGGCTGAGTGCGAAAGTTGCAGCGGCGCGCGCTTCTGGGACGCGGCGAAAGGCGCCTCAAGCGCACATTGGCCGTATCTGCACCTGACAGCCGACGCCGCCTTACGCGCAGATTGACGCTGCTGCTGTCGGCCCGCCCTTCACCAATGCCGGTAAGGATGCCGGGCCAGATTGACGTTGTAGTAGCGCCCATCCCCGGTAACCTCGGCACCGGCCCAGTCCGGCATCTCGAAGGCCTCGTCCTCACTGCCGAGCTCCACTTCGGCCATCACCAGCCCCGCGTTCTCGCCTGCGAAGACGTCCAGATCCCAGACATGCGCCCCATGGCGCACCCGATAGCGCACCTTGTCGATCGGCGAAGACACAGCCAGCTCGTCCAGCATGGCGACAGCATCCTCGGGTGGGATGGGATACTCGTACTCGCTGCGACTGGGGCCCTGCATCATGCCCTTGATGGTGAGCCAGGCGCGATCACCGGCCAACCGCACCCGCACCGTGGCGGTCTGGTTGGTGGCAATATAACCCTGCAACATGCGGGACTCGGACTCCACGGCACTGCGCCAGCTGTCACCTTGCACCAGGAATTTGCGCTCGATTTCGGTGGGCATGGAAGTCTTCTAAGTCAGCGTTGCTTGATGCCGGCGATGGCCGCACTGGGAGCCGAGAGAGGGACTTGATGTGTGTAGTGCGCAGCTCGGAGTGCGGTCGTTACCACCTTACGTCGCAGTTTGCAGTGCGCAAATTTCCCTAGCAGCTCTGCATGCGGCACCTGTTCCGCACTGCGCACCACGCACTACGCACTCCTCTCGAACAGCGCCATCGCCTCCAAGTGCGCCGTCTGCGGGAACATATCCATGGCCCCGGCGGCGGTGAGACTGAACCCGAGCCCATGCACCAGGTGCGCGGCGTCCCGCGCCAGGGTGCCCGGGTAGCAGGAGACATACAACAGCCGGTGCACGCCGGTGGCGGCAAGGGCGTCCAGCACCTCCCAGGCACCGCTGCGAGGCGGATCCAGCAGGGCGAGGTCGAAGCGCCCGCTTTGCCAGGGTGCGGTGGCGGCGGCGGGCTCGGCGTAAAGGTCCGCGCACTGGAAATCAGCGTTGTCGATGCCGTTGTGCTCGGCGTTGCGGCGTGCCCGTGACACCAGCTCGGCCGTACCCTCCACGCCGAGCACGCGGCCCGCGCGGCGGGCCAAGGGCAGGGTGAAATTTCCGAGCCCGCAGAAGAGGTCCAGCACCCGGTCATCCGGTTGCGGGTCCAGCAAGGTCACGGCCTGATCCACCATGCGCCGGTTCAGGGCCAGGTTCACCTGGGTAAAGTCAGCGGGCTCGAACAGCAGCTCCACGGCGTACGCCGGCAGTCGGTAACTGAGCTGCACCGCTTGGCCAGGGAGCGGCGCGATGGTCTCGATGCCACCGGTCTGCAGATAAACGTGCAGACCGGTGTCGGCGGCAAAGGCCAGCAGCTTCTCCACATCCGCAGGCGACGGCGGATCCAGTACCCGAAACACGAGCACCGTGGGCCCGTCGCCCTGCGCCACTTCGATCTGCGGGACGCGCTCGCGGATGGAGAGGCTCTCCACGAGCGCCGCCAGCGCGGGCAGGCGCTCGCCCACCTCCGGGCGCAGCACATCACAATGCACAAGGTCCGCAACGAAGGACGAGCCCCGCTCGCGGAAGCCCACCAGAACCCGCCCCTTCTTCGCCACCCAGCGCACTCCGAGGCGGGCCTTGCGCCGATAGCCCCACGGTGCGTCGGTCAAGGGCGGCAGCCAGCGCCCCGGCTTGACCTTGCCGATGCGTGCGAGCGTCTCTTCCAGAACGCGCGCCTTCATGTGCACCTGTGCTGCTGGAGCCATATGCTGCAAGGCACAGCCGCCGCAGACCCCGAAGTGGGCACAGCGGGGATCGACACGCTCCGCTGATGGGGTCAAGACCTCGGCGACCACGCCCTCGTCGTGGCGCCTGGCCCGCCGGGTGTAGCGGAAGCGCACGCGCTCCCCCGGCAGGGCACCGTGCACGAAGACGGCCTTGCCATCCACGTGCGCGACGCCGCGACCGTCATGGCTCAGCGACTCGATATCGCCAAGGACGGGCTCCGTCGGTAGGGGCTTGCGCTTCTTGCCCAAAGTGGAGCGCGACGAGATGCTCGGCGACTGCGCTGCGACCGCCCTGATCAGGCGGGATAGACGCCGGTGGAGAGGTAACGGTCGCCACGATCGCAGACGATGCTGACGATGACCGCATCCTCCACCTCCTTGGAGAGCCTGAGCGCCGCGGCCATGGCACCGCCCGAGGAAACGCCGGCGAAGATGCCCTCCTGCGCGGCCATGGCACGCATGGTCTCCTCGGCCTCCTGCTGGGAGACGTCGATGATGCGGTCGACCCGGGAGGCATCGTAGATCTTCGGCAGATAGGCCTCTGGCCAGCGGCGAATACCCGGGATACTGGCACCCTCCTCCGGCTGCACGCCAATGATCTGAATCTTCGGGCTCTGCGCCTTCAGATAACGGCTGGTGCCCATGATGGTGCCGGTGGTGCCCATGGCACTGACGAAATGGGTCACCTTGCCAGCCGTATCGCGCCAGATCTCCGGGCCCGTGGTCTCGGCGTGGGCCAGCGGGTTATCCGGGTTGGAGAACTGGTCGAGACGCACGCCCACGCCCTGAGCCTCCAGATCCCGCGCTAAGTCGATGGCGCCCTCCATGCTCGCCTCTCGCGGCGTCAGGTGGATCTCAGCGCCATAGGCGGCCATCGCCTGGCGTCGCTCCACGCTCATATGCTCGGGCATGATCAGCAGCATCCGGTAGCCCTTGATGGCCGCCGCCATGGCGAGCGCGATGCCGGTATTGCCGCTGGTGGCCTCGATGAGGGTATCGCCGGGCCTGATCTGCCCGCGTGCCTCAGCATGGCTGATCATGCTGAGCGCAGCGCGGTCCTTCACCGAACCGGCCGGATTGTTGCCCTCAAGCTTGCCGAGGATCACATTGCTGGTCACCCCCGGGAGCCGCTTTAGGCGCACCAAAGGCGTGTTGCCGACGAATTGCTCAATGCCCGGATACGCCATCTGTACTCCACCGCCCCCGCTAATGTCATCGTCAGGGCCACCGCTAGGGAAGCGCCAATAAATCGGCGCGTCCCTAGACCCATTGTGCCGCAGCCGTTGCCGCCGGCAAAGACCACAACCGGATGCCGCAGGGGTATACAACACCAGTTATGCCCGTTAGGTTAAGCCACGCGCCACCTCCGACCAGCAGGGCCCCTACACCGATGCCCCAGTCCGACGACGTCCAGGACCTACCCATCTGGAATCAGGCCGAAGCGGTGGCCAGCGTCGGCGACCCGTCCTTGGCCCGGCGACTGCTCGCACAACTCTGCGCGGACTTGCCCGACACGCTCAGCGACCTGCGCAGGCTGCATACAGCCGGCGACCTGACGGCTGCCGCCGAGCGCGGACACCAAATCAGCGGCGCTGCCGCCTACTGCGGCGTCATGGCACTGCGCGCCGCGCTCAGAGCCTTCGAGCAGCAGGCCCGGGCGGGGGATGACGCCGGCACAGCCGCCGCCCTCGACGCCGTGGATGCGGCGGCCTACCAATTGCTTGCCCATGCTCGAACATTGGACTGACAGGGTTGCCGCCAGCAACGCCCCACGGCACGGCGATGATCACCCAGGCTCAGCCCACCCGCCGCAGCACCATCAGGGCGGCGCCGGCGAAGAGCAACGGCGGCAGCAGCGCTGCGAGCGCCGGACTCATTCCGTAAAGCAGCGACAAGAAGGCGAAGCTGCGGCTCACCAGGTAGAAGGCGATACCGATGACAATGCCGACGAAGACCTTGATGCCCGTGCCCGCGCTCCGCGCCGAGCCCAGCAGCACCGGGATAGCGACGAAGATCATGGCCAGGATCAGCAACGGCTGTACCAGCTTGCCCCAGAAGGCGACCTCGTAGCGGCCGGCATCCTGGCCGCTGCGGCGCATGAACCTGATGTACCGGTAGAGCCCAGCCACCGATAACGCCTGCGGCTCGACGACGATCACTTTCAGCAATGCAGGGCGCAGCAGGGACGACCAGCCCGCCTCAGGCAATCGCTCGACGCGCACACCGTCACGGCCAATAAGGCTGCGCTCGATGTCTTTGAGCACCCAGTTCCCGTCCCGGTATGTGGCGCTCTTGGCATGGGTGGCGGAGAGGAGCTCCGTGCCCTGCACACGATAGATGTAGATGTCCTTCAGGTCGGCGCCGGGCTCGAGCGTGCGGATGTTCACGAAGGTTTCGCCGTCACGGGCCCAGAGTCCGGCGCTGGTCATGGCGAGATCGTCCCCGGTTTGCGCCATCTGGCGCACCGCCACCGCACGCTGCTCCGCTGGTGGTGCAACGACCTCCCCCAGCACCAAGGCGGCGGCCGCCAACAAGGCACCGCCCAGCATGGCGCCCAGCACGATGCGTCCGATGGACATTCCCGCCGCGCGCATGGCAACCAGCTCCGAGCCCGCCGCCAGCTGACCGAGCCCTACCAGTGCGCCGATGAGGGTTGCGATGGGAAACACCTGATAGGTGTAACGCGGCAGGCTCAGGGTCACGAACCAGAGCGCCTCGCGCAGGCCGTAACGCTCGGTGCCGAGGTCGTTCAGCTCGTCCGCGAGCAGAAAGAACGCGAGCAGCGGCAACAGCACGGCGAGCGTCGCCACGGTGCCCAGGATGACCGCCCGGGCCAAGTATCGGTCCAGACGTGTCATATCCCGGCGTATCCCCGCTTTGAGGCACCCGCATGAGCACAGCCGCCGGCTGCCGCCCTTGTCATGCGCTCGCTTCGAAGCATCTCGTTCCTGCGGCCCCCATGGTTCCGGTAGACTCAGCGGCGCGGACGTTAGCACAGCCCACCGCCGGTGCGGAGTCGGCAGCGGCGGCCGCCGTCCACCCTAGATGCAGCCTGTCGCAGAAGGAGACCCCATGGAGCTCAAGATCGTCGGCGGCGACCTCGCCAAGGCCAAGACACCCTGTTTGATCCTCGGCGTCTACGACAAGCATAAGCTCTCCGCCCCGGCGCAGGCCGTGGATCGAGCCACCGACGGGGCCATCGCCAAGCTCCTGAGAAAAGGCGATCTGGACGGCGGCAAGGGGTGGCTCATGACTTACGACATGCCGGGCATCGTCGCCGAGCGGCTGCTGCTGCTGGGGCTCGGCAAGCGCAAGGAGTGCGACCGCGGCACGCTCGCCAAGGCGCTTGGCAAGGCTTTCGCCCGGCTCGGCGAAGCGCGTGTGCCGCAGGCCCTGCTGGCCCTGCCCGAGGGCCTGGACGACTACGCGGGCGTGCGTGCGGCAGCGCTCAAGGCCACAGCCGCGGCCTATCGCTACGAGCAGACGAAGGCTCCCAAAGACGACGCGCCGGTATTGCTGAAGCGCCTGGACCTCTGGGTGGACAAGCCCCGGCGCGACGCAGCCGAGCGCGCGCTCACTCATGCCGATGCCATCGGCCACGGCGTCGCCCTCGCTCGTGAGCTCGGCAACTTGCCCGGCAACATCTGCACGCCCACCTATCTCGCCGAGCGCGCCATGGGACTCGCCGGTGAATATGACGCGCTGACCACGGACATCCTGGACGAGGACGCCATGGCCGAGCTCAGCATGGGCGCGCTGCTCTCTGTGAGCCGCGGCAGCCGCCAGCCCGCCAAGCTCATTGTCATGCGCTACAACGGCGCTGCTGACCAGGACAAACCGGTGGTCCTGGTGGGCAAGGGCCTCACCTTCGACGCCGGGGGCATCTCCATCAAGCCCGCCGCCGACATGGACGAGATGAAGTACGACATGGCCGGCGGCGCCAGCGTCTTCGGCGCTGTCCTAGCCGCTGTGCGCATGCGGCTGCCCATCAACCTCATCGGCGTGGTGCCGGCCTCAGAAAACCTGCCGGACGGCGAGGCCAACAAGCCCGGCGACGTCGTCACCAGCATGTCCGGCCAAACCATTGAGATCTTGAACACCGACGCCGAGGGCCGGCTCATCCTTTGCGACGCGCTCAGTTACGTGGAGCGCTTCGAGCCTGCCGTGGTGCTGGATATGGCCACCCTCACCGGTGCCTGCATCATCGCCCTGGGCAAACACCCCTCGGGCCTGTTCACAGCTGACGACAAGCTCGCCAAGGAGGTCGCCGATGCCGGCGAGGCTGCTGACGATAAGGTCTGGCGCATGCCCTTGTGGGAGGACTACCAGCAGCAGCTCGACAGCAACTTCGCCGACATGGCCAATATCGGCGGACGCGAGGCAGGTGCAGTGACCGCCGCCTGCTTCCTGTCCCGGTTCACCAAGGCCTACCCCTGGGCACACCTCGACATCGCCGGCACCGCCTGGGTCAGCGGCAAGGAGAAAGGCGCCACCGGTCGGCCGGTGCCCCTCTTGAGCGAATTCTTGATAAGGCGCAGCGGGGTCAAGACGGGCGAGTAGCAGGTCGCGATCGGGATCGCGATGGGGATGTGCAGAGGATGTGTCGACAGCGCGAGGCTCGGCAATGACGCAATTCGACGTCTCTTGGTCCGGTGAGGCCTCAGCACAACGGACGGTGCCGTGACCCGCATCGACTTCTACGTCCTCGCCGAGGGCGCAAGCGGCGACCGGGCCGGCCTGGTCTGCCGCATTGCCGAACGCGCTTACAGCGACGGTCGCCGAGTCCTGATCCACTGCCCCGACCTGCAGCTCGCGCGGCAACTAGACCGCCTGCTCTGGACCTTCCGGGACGGCAGCTTCCTGCCGCATGGCCTCGTCGGAGAGACCGATCCCAGCTACACGCCGGTGCTCATCAGCAGCAACGGCGAGCCCGCCGCCGAGGACCAGGTGCTCATCAACCTGAGCCCCGAGGTGCCGGAATTCTTCGCCCGCTTCGAGCGCCTATGCGAGCCACTCGATCATGATCCATCCGTGCGCCAGGCCGGCCGGACGCGCTGGAAGTATTACAAGGACTGCGGCTACGAGCTCAAGCACCACGAGGTGCGATGAGGTGACTACAGCTCCCGCAGCCCCAGGACGTCCTGCATATCGAACTGACCCCGCTCCTGGCCCGCGATCCACTGCGCCGCACGCACGGCACCGCGGGCAAAGGTCATGCGGTTGCTGGCGCGGTGGCTGATCTCCACCCGCTCGCCGTCGGCGGCGAACCACACGGAGTGCTCGCCGACGGTGTCGCCGGCGCGGATGGTCTCGAAGCCAATGGTGCTGCGCTCCCTGGGGCCGGTGTGACCGTGGCGGCCGTAGACGGCGACGTCGTCCAAGTTGCGGCCCAGGGCGTCCGCGATGACCTCGCCCATGCGCAGCGCTGTGCCGGAGGGTGCGTCCACCTTGTGGCGGTGATGGGCCTCGATGATCTCGATGTCCACATCGTCGCCCATGACCTTCGCGGCGGTCTGGAGCAGCTTGAAGCAAAGGTTGACGCCCACGCTCATATTGGGCGCGTAAACCAGTGCAATGTCGATTGCGGCCTCGCTCAACGCCTCCCGCTGGCTCGGGCTGAGGCCGGTGGTACCAATCACGGTCCGACAGCGTGCATCCCGGCACAGCGCCAGGTTGTGCATGGTGGCGTCTGGCGTCGTGAAGTCGATGAGCACATCGAACTCGCCGAGCACCTCGTCCAGATCGGGGCGAAGAGCGGCGCCGAGCTTGCCGACGCCGGCGAGCTCCCCCGCATCCAGCCCGATCAGACCGCTGTCGGCCTGTTCCGTGGCGGCGCTCACCACGAGTCCATCGGTCCGATGCACGGCACCCACCAGGGTGCGCCCCATGCGTCCACCGGCGCCCGCCACCGCCACGCGAATCTCTGCCATCTTCGGCTCCACAAGATCTGTCGGGTTGATCGATAGACTAAAGATACCCGAGGCGGCCGACGCACGCGATGCGCCAGCGCAGCCCCGCGGTGCGCCGACGATGTAACCTGCGCAGTGCTGGACGCCTCCGCAACGGCAGCGTAGGCTCAGGCGTCAGGCAGTGCTCTCAACCGTACCTCTGACCCACACCCATGGCCGTCCTCAACCGCAAGACCGTGCAGAAGATCTCGCGCGGGCTGCGCTCGCGTTATCCCCTGTTCTACGTCATCGGCTGGGAGGAAGAGCGCATCGAGCGGCTGCTGCGCTCAGTGGCTAAGAGCTATTACAGCGGCGCTGGTGATCTCATCGTCTGGAGCGCCAACGACGGCTTCCATGGCGGCGACGACAACCAGGCGGGCACTCTGCCCGCACCCCTAGCCGACACCAGCGACGACACGGACCTGCGCGATCCCATCGCCGCCCTGCGGGCCATTGCCGAATCCGAACGGCCGGCCATGTACCTGATGAAGGACTTGCCCGTCTGGTTCGACGCCAATCCCGCCCTGGTTCGAGCCGTGCGGGATCTCTACTATCGCCTGAAGAACCGCAGCATCCATGTCTTTTTCAGCTATCCACAGCTCATCCTGCCGGAGATCCTGAAAAAGGAGCTCTTCCTAATCGAGATGGACCTGCCTTCCGAGGAGGAGATCGTCGAGACCCTGGCAGCGGCACCCAATACCGGAGATACGCCGCGCGAGCACCTGTACCGCTACGCCGCCGCTATGCGCGGGCTCTCGTTGAATGAGGTCATGCATCTGCAGGCACGCCTGTTCCGCGGCGAGGGCACGGACCTGAACACGACCCTCGCGGAGATTCAGGAGGAGAAATCCCAGCTGCTGCGCAAGGAGAGCTGCCTGCGCTTCTACCCGCCCCAGCGAAGTCTGGATGACATCGGCGGTCTCGACAATCTCAAGGAGTGGGTCACCAAACGCGCGGATCTGTTCTCCGAGAAGGCCTACGAAGCCGGCATCCCCCTGCCCCGCGGCGTGCTCTTTATGGGGGTCTCCGGCTGCGGCAAGAGCATGGCGGCCAAGGCCATCGCCGCCGCCTGGCAGCTGCCGCTGGTGCGCATGGACATGAGCCTTGTGCTCTCCGGCACCTTCGGCACACCGGAGTACGCCTTCGAGCAGGCCACGCGCATGGCGGAGGACGTGTCACCCATCGTGCTTTGGGTGGACGAGATCGAGAACGCCTTCGGCTACGACGACCACGGCGGCGGCGCCCACAGCGCCGGCAACGTGAACATCTTTTCGAGCTTCCTCACCTGGCTGCAGGAGAAGGACCCGCGGGTGTTCGTCGCCGCCACCGCGAACCGCATCCAGGCTCTGCCGGCAGAGCTCATGCGCAAGGGGCGCTTCGACCAGCTCTTCTTCCTGGATCTGCCGCACAAGGACGAGCGCAGGGAGATCTTCCGCATCCATATCCAGGCCAACGGCGGCGACCCGGACGCGTTCAACTTGGGCTATCTCGCCGCGAGCACCAAGGAATGGAGCGGTGCGGAGATCGAGCAAGCAGTGAAATCCGCCCGCATCGACGCTTATCAGGAGGGCCGATTGTTTAACGAGCGCGACGTGGTGAACAACGTCGTCGCCATCATCCCCCTGTCGCGGACCATGGTCGAGCAGATCAAGGCCATCAAGGACTGGTGCTTCAAGCGGGCCATCCCTGCCTCCAAACCCGCAGCCAAAGAGTAGCCCATCCGCGCATAGGCCCAGAAATAACCCCGGGAGAAGCCAGTCGACAGCTGGGCTAGGAGGCGAATCACATAGACTGTCCTCGAAAATCGGTCGAATCGACAGCCTGTGTGCCGTCGATTTTCGGGTTCAGCGGATGCCTTCCTGCTCCAGCTGCTTCTTCAGCACCTCGATCTGCACATCGAGGTCCAGCACGTCCGCCTTGCGCAGGCGCTCTCGCTGGCGGCGGAACTGCTCCTCGATGGTGATGAGCACGTTGCGAAAGCGCTGTGTCAGCTCTGGCGCGTCGCCATGGCGGTGGGCGCGCACATAGCCGTCGGAGACCTGCTCCGCACCCTCCAGGAACACGGTCAGGAAGCGCCGCGCCCGGCGTAGGTCCGATGGCCGCTCTGCGATCTGAGCAAGGATTCCCCGGCCTTCGGCGGCGATGCGCCCGAGCCGCGCTTCGAGCTCCGGATTGCCAACGGCATGGGCCGCCCGCTCGATGGTGATGAGCCGGTTCTCGGCCTCAGCGAGTGCCTCCGCCACCTGCCGGGACTCCCGGTCCCGGGCGCTGAGCCGCTCCCCCGCCGTCATCGGCTCGAAGCGATAAATGAGATGGAACGCGAGCGCCGCCAGGGCGCCGAAGGCAATACCCACAGGCAGCCCATGGCCAACGCCCAGGACCGCAGCGACGATGACACCCGCAACCACGGCGAGGCCGCCGAGGTTCTTGCGCGGCAACCGCAGCCGGCGGGAGAACCGCCGCTCCATGGGGCCGGCGTCCTCGCCGCTGCGCCGCGTCAGTACCGCCCCGAGCGCCACCAGTCCCCAGCCCAGCGCATCACCGACAAAGCCGCCGAAGCGCCCGGCTGCCAGCGCCATGACCGCCGAGATGAGCAAAGGCGCCGACAGGAGCCACAAGCCGACCACTCCCGTGCGCCGACGGCCGCGCCCGGAGTGCCGTCGTGAGCCACGGGTTGCGGTCTGGCCTGCTGGGGCCTGTGGCATATCCGTGGGGCGGGACGCGGGCAGGTTCAGATGCAGATCCAGATCCGACACCTTGTCCAACAAGCGGCCGAGGTCGCGCGGACGTGCGGGCGCGCCGGCGGGCTCCTCCTCGGCGGCGGGCCGATTGCGACGCTCCTCGCTCATAGGTAGAAAAGAGACTGGCAGGACACGAGCCCTAGACTGAAGGTCATCAAGGTCCAGCCCAGCACACGGCTACCCAGGCGGGGCGGGGCATCCGCCCCCTGTGGCAGTCCGGCATCGGGGCGTCTGGATCGCTTGGCGGAGGTGCTGTTCATGGCACCGATGATACGGCTTCCCGGAGCGGCTGCGCACCGTGCAGACTCGCCAAAGGATCCACGGCACGGTCCGCAAGCGCGCGATGCCGCCCAAGGCTTGGCGCCGTCAGCCCTCGCGCAAGTCTTTGCCGTCCTCGCTCCGGCCATAGGGGAAGTGCGCATGTCCATAGCGCAAGGCCAGTACCGCGATCGCCAGAATCAACACCGCGCCAGCGGTGGCGATCAGGGCCCACTCGCCCATGGACTTCATATCCAGGATCAGGTGACGGGCGAGTGCGACGATGGCGATGTAGAGCGGCATGCGCACCGGCAGTGCACCCGAGCGCAGGTAGATGCCCACCATGGTCAGCACTTCCAGGTAAATAAAGAGCAGCAGCAGGTCCCCGAGCGTCACATCGCGGGCCTGCACCATCTTCGCGACTTCCTGGCCGGCGGCGATGACCGTCGCCACGGTGATGAGCAGAAGCCCGAGCACCTCCAGGGCATAGATGCTGCGATCGCCGACCGCAATCAGGCGGCGTTGGGTCTTGTTGCTTTCGCCTTCCATAGGCGGATGATAGCCCCGGCGCCACGCGGGCACCATGACCACACCACGGCATGTGCAGCGGCGTCGGTTTTGCTGCAGCAGTGGCTTGATGCCCCTTGGGCGGCAGTTTAGCCTCTGTGCATGGGGCATTCGCGCCGCACCGCCCGGCCCGGTCTGCCCCCGCCAGCATCTCAACCTGACCGGAGCCCACGCCAGTATGCCTCAGGACCATGCCGCCGCCGCGGTAGCCCGCGCGACACTGCCCACGCCCGAGCCCGAGCAACTCGGTGGGCCATCCAAGGGCCTGCGGCGGACGACACTGCTCTCGCGCGACGAGCGCCTGGCCGGTCGGCCCAATCTGTGCAGCGACTGCGGGCTCTGCGACACCTGGCTCAAGCGGGATATGGCGCAGGCCTGCGTCTTTGTGCGCAATCGGGCCGAGGCGATCGAGCAGCGCCTGTTCGGTCGCAACCGTCGGGACGGCGACGAGCTGCGCTTCGGCGTCTTCCGAGAGATGCTTGCGGCACGGATGCGCAAGCCGGTCGCCGGGGCGCAGTGGTCCGGTATGGTGACGAGCCTCGCGGCACGGCTGCTGGCGCGCGGCGAGGTCGACGCCGTCATCACCGCGGCAAGTATGCCCGGCACACGCTTCGCCCCACAGCCCGTGCTCGCACGCACGCCGGCTGAGGTACTCGCGACCGCGGGCAACAAGCCCTGCCTGTCGCCCAACTTGGGCCTGCTGGATACCGTTCGCGAGGCCGGTGTCAAGCGCTTGGCCGTGGTCGGCACCGGCTGCCAGGTGCACATGCTTCGCGCAGCGGAGGATCGTCTGGGCCTGGAGCGCTTGGACATCATCGGCATTCCCTGCTCAGACAATGTCACTTACCCGGATCTGACCTACTTCCTGGAGCAGGTGTCCCGCTCGCCCAAGACCATCGTCCACTCCGAGTTCATGCAGGCTATAGTCCTCCATGAACTCGTACTGGACGATGGCCTCCGGCGAGCGGGCCACCTGCCCCAGGAAGTGGGTCAGCGCCGGGTCAGTGACATTTTCTGAGCCGGGCATGCCGATCACGTCCAAGCGCTCCCGGCCCAGGCGATCCTCCACGGCGCGAAACCGCTCCAGCTCGCAGCCCGTGCCCACCCCGGCCAACCGCGCGACACCGACCTC
>NZ_JAIFKJ010000563.1 GCF_019695415.1 Thiohalocapsa sp. | reverse complement strand
ATGCCGACGAAGCCGAAGCGGAGCACCGCGAGGCGGCCTAGCCGCCGGTTAGCGCCGGCGGTGGATGTGCGCCCATCAGCGTGCAGCCCCGACAACCGTCTTGCCGTCAATTCAGGATTCGCGCCCAGATCTGAGCCCGAGCCATGCTGTTTTCCGTTCTGAATCCACATCGTCAGCGCCTCTGGCATTTCCACGGCGGCGTGCACCTGCCGGATGAGAAGGCCCTGTCCAATGCGGCGTCGAGCGTCGCCGCACCGCTGCCGGCGCAGCTGGTGGTGCCGCTGCAGCAGCATATCGGCGCACCATCGCAGCCTTGTGTCACGGTGGGTGAGCAGGTCAAGAAGGGCCAACCGCTGGCCAAGCCGCAGGGCTATGTGAGCGCCCCGGTGCACGCGCCGAGCTCCGGCACCGTCGTGGCCATCGAGCCGCGGCAAATCCCGCATCCGTCCGGCCTATCCGCCCTCTGCGTCGTGATCGAGACCGACGGCGAGGACGCCTGGGCCGAGCTGCCGGCGCCGCTGTCGGACTTCGAGCAGCAGGAGCCGGCGGCGCTGCGTGAGCGTATCCGCCAAAGCGGTATCGTCGGCATGGGCGGTGCCTCTTTCCCGTCCAGCGTCAAGCTCAATCCGGGGCCGGACCAACCCATCGACACCCTGGTCATCAACGGTGCCGAATGCGAGCCGTACATCACCTGTGACGATCTCCTGATGCGCGAGCGCGCAGCGGACATCGTCGACGGCATTCGCGTCATGCTGCACATCCTCGGCACCGGGCGCTGCTTGGTCGGTATCGAGGACAATAAGCCCGAAGCCATCGCGGCCATGCGTCAGGCAGCCGAGCAAGGCGACCCGAGCGGCCGCATCAAAGTGGTAGAGATCCCCACCCTCTACCCCAGCGGCGGTGAGAAGCAGCTGATCAAGATCCTGACCGGCAAGGAGGTGCCGAGCCACGGGATTCCCGCGCAGATCGGCATCGTCTGCCAGAACGTCGGCACCGCCTGTGCCGTGGCGGATGCGGTGCTGCGCGGCCGCCCGCTCATCGAGCGCTATGTCACCGTCACCGGCCGCGCCGTCGAGAAGCCGCAGAACTACCGCGTGCGCATCGGCACGCCGGCGGCGGACCTGGTGGCGGCGAGCGGCGGTTATACCGGCGAGCTGGAGAAGCTCGTGGTGGGCGGGCCCATGATGGGCTTTCGCATCGACACCGACGGCGTCCCTGTCACCAAGGCCGCCAACTGCATCCTGGCCCTGACCCCCGGCGAGAGCCCGGACCCAGGCGAGCCCCAGCCCTGCATCCGTTGCGGACGCTGCGCCGAGGTCTGCCCCGCCAACCTGCTGCCGCAGCAGCTCTACTGGCATGCCCGGGCCAAGGACCTGGACAAGGTGCAGGACTACAACCTGTTCGACTGCATCGAGTGCGGCTGCTGCGCGGTGGTCTGCCCGTCGCACATCCCGTTGGTGCAGTACTACCGCTACGCCAAGACCGAAAGCTGGGCCCGGGAGCGCGAGAAGCGCGCCGCCGAGCACGCCCGCGAGCGCCACGCCGCCAAGGAGGCGAGGCTGGAGCGTCTGGAGCGCGAAAAGAAGGCCAAGTTGCGCAAGAAGAAGGAGGCCGTTGCACCCAAGGGCGGCAAAGACGACGACAAGCAGGCCGCCATCAAGGCCGCCCGCGAGCGGGCCGCCGCGAAGAAACGGCTTGCCCAGCAGCCAGACGGACAGCAGAGCGGGTCCGCGCCGACGGCTGGCGCCACCGAGGTGAAGCCCGAGATCGCGGTGCCGTACGGCAAGCCCGCAGGTGCCCCGGCCAGTGCGATGACCGAGGCGCGGGCCGCGGAGCAGCAGGCCGCCCAGGGCGCCGTGCCCAAGCCCGTGCCGGATGAGGTCGCGCGGGCCGCAGCCGAGGCCACGGCAGCTGGTGTCGACAATGCGCCTTCTCCGTCGAAGACCCAGGCGCAGACTCAGGCGCAGACCCAAGCTCAGACGAAAGCCCAACCGCAGCAGCCGCAAGCCGAGCAGCCACAGACTGCCGAGGCACAACCGCAGACAGCCGAGGCACAAGAGGGGCGGCCGCAGGCGACGGCCGGGCAGCGCTGATGCAGGCGCGGGTCGGATTCGTCTCCTCGCCGCACGCGGCACGGGTCAACAGCGTCGACTGGGTCATGCTCCAGGTGTGCCTGGCACTGGTGCCCGGCACGCTGGCGCTGGTGTGGTTTTTCGGCTGGGGCGTGCTCATCAATATGGCGCTGGCGGTGGTCTTCGCCGTCGCCGCCGAGGCGGCGGTGATGAAGCTGCGCGGGCGCCCGGCGCTGCCCGCTATCCGCGACTACAGCGCCGTGGTGACGGCCCTGCTGTTCGCGCTGACCATCCCGCC
>NZ_JAIFKJ010000042.1 GCF_019695415.1 Thiohalocapsa sp. | reverse complement strand
CTTGTGCGTTTTCAACTTCGCCCATGGCGCTAGTGTGTTCTTGGCGGTTCTGTCTCTTGTCGGCTTCATGGAGCTGTGCTGTCCGTTCTGGCTGGCGGTGCCGGTGGCAGTCGGCCTCATGATCTTGGTCGGTATCGCCACGGAGCGCTTCGTTCTACGCCCGCTCGTCAACCAGCACGCTTACGTCCTGCTCATGGCGACCATTGGGCTTGCCTTCGTGTTCGAAGGTCTGGCGCAGCTTGCCTGGGGGGTCGAGGTCCGTGCGCTCGATCTCGGCATTCCGGACGTGCCGCTCATGTGGTTTGCCGACCTTACCGGCATTTATGTCTCGGCACTGGACGTAACCGCCGGCGTTGTTGCGGGCGTGATGGTGGCCGTGCTCGCCTTGCTTTTCTCCAAGACGAAGATCGGACTCGGCCTGCGGGCAGTCGCCGATGGCCATGCCGCAGCGCAGTCGGTTGGCATCCCGCTCAAACAGGTGTGGTCGGTCGTCTGGGCGACCGCGGGCATCGTCGCGCTCGGGGCGGGAAGGTTATGGGGCGGTGGGGTAGTCGTGAAGTTTGCGCTGGCTTGGCTCGCGGTGAAGGCGCGGCCTGTGTTGATCATCGGCGTTTTCACCTGGATCCCCGGCGTGATCGTGGCGTGGTTGAGCGTGGGCGCCAGTGAAAAGGTGCTGGAGGTGTATGTCGGGCCGATGTTCGGCGGCGGCATCGAGGGGTGGGCGCCCTATATGCTGGCCGTGATCTTCCTTGCCTTCCGGCCCGAGGGCCTCTTCGGCGAACGCCATATCCGGCGGGTCTGACGCCGCAATACAGGGACGAAGCGATGTACTACAGACAGGCCGGGACCTTTCGCACGACCTATTCTGATGACATGCGCCTCCTGCCGATCCGCGAGGACCGGTATCTGCTCTGGGGACTCATCGCTGTAGGGTTCTTCGTGATCCCGTTTACGGCCAGCGAGTACTGGTTGAGTGCAATCCTGATCCCCTGGCTTTGCTTCTCCCTGGTTGCGCTGGGGCAGAACATCCTGATGGGCTATACGGGTCAGCTCTCGCTCGGCTCGGCTGGCTTCATGGCTGCGGGGGCCTTTGCCTGCTACAACATTCTCCTGCGCATTGAATGGATGCCCTTCATTCCGGCCGTGCTCCTGTCGGGCCTCATTGCCGCGGCGATCGGGATCGTCTTCGGCATCCCGTCGCTGCGGGTGCGCGGGCTGTACCTGATGGTCGCAACGCTGGCCTCGCAGTTCTTCATCGTCTGGGTGATCGATAAGTTCGGCTGGTTCAAGAACTACGACAGCTCCGGCATCATCACCGCGCAGGACATCGTGATTTTCGGCAAGGAATTTACGACGCCCGCGGAGATGTATGTCGTCGTGCTGGGCTTTTGCGTGGTGCTCACCTGGGCGGCGATGAACATGGCCAAGGGGTCGATCGGGCGAAACTGGCAGGCGGTGCGCGACATGGACGTGGCCGCCGAGGTGATGGGTCTGTCGCTCATCAGGACCAAACTTCAGGCCTTCGCGATCAGCTCGTTCTACTGCGGCGTGGGCGGCGCGCTCTTCGCCTTTACGTATCTGAAATCGGTCGAGCCAGCGGCCTTCGACATCACCATGTCGTTCCGCATCCTGTTCATGGTGCTGATCGGCGGGCTGGGCACGATCATCGGGGCATACTACGGCGCGGGCTTCATCCTACTGCTGCCCGTGTTCCTCAACATCTTCTTCCACGGGGTGTTCGGAGATGCGGTCGACGCCACCCTCACATCGGCGCTCGAACAGGTGATCTTCGGCGCCATGATCATATTGTTCATGATCTATCAGCCGCTCGGCATGGCCAAGATTTTCCAGAATTTTCAGGACCGCCTGCGCAAATGGCCCTTCAAGACCTGACAGCGCAGATCCGGCACGCGCACACAGCGCCAATAACGTACTGAAGCGAAATACACAAAGGGAGGATAGACAACCAATGAAGATGACTCTCAGACGAATAGCCACGGGCCTCGCCACCGCGATCGGCCTCAGCGCCTTGGCGCTTCCACCCACGACGACATGGGCCGAAGAGACCCAGTACATGGCCGTGCCATCGAGCCGGGTTGGCCCATACTCGGCGATGGGCACCGGCTATTACGGCGGCATCATCGACTACATGAAGTATGTCAACATGAACGGTGGCGTGAACGGCGTGAAGCTCACCTGGTCCGAATGCGAGACCGAGTACAACGCAGCCCGAACCGTCGAGTGCTTCCAGCGCCTGCTCAGAGGCCCAGACGGCCAGAAGATGGTGGTGTTCGATACGCTCGGCACGCCGGGCGCCTACGCCGTGATTAACCGGATGAGAGAGGAAGAAGTCGTCCTCGCCCAGTACACATA
>NZ_JAIFKJ010000203.1 GCF_019695415.1 Thiohalocapsa sp. | reverse complement strand
ATTCCCTTCTGCGTGCTTGACGACGTTTGCCGCGTGGCGAAGCTCCTGGATGCACGCCCAAGACTCCGCATCCTCGATCGGAAATCCCACTTCGGTCATTCGCTTCTTGTACTCGTTGTAGTCGATCCTCTCTCCTGCATCTACCAAGTGGGCCTGTTCAAGAAAGTGGCGGAGCTGCTGCTCGAAGAGGTGCGAGAGTCCCACCGCAGTCAGATTGATCAGGCTTTGCCGAACGTCTGACATGCTGAGGAAATGGTCAAGCCCACTGTCCCAAGCGCGCTCGGGATCGCCATATTGTAACCGTTTAGCCCCCCGCCTCCCAGAGCGTCGAGCGTCGTCGCATCAGCCGGCGGGCAGTGGCAGCGGGGGTGCGGGCAAGCCGCGGCGGCGTTGGCGCACCACCTCGGCGAGGTAGTCCCACGGTGAGGCATGGCGCTTGCGGCAGGTCTCGATGACGCTGGCGAGCAGCGCGAAGGCGCGCGTGCCTTGCGCGGTGCGGGTGCCCATACCGATGCGCCGCGCGATGACCCAGTGGCGCAGGGCACGTTCGGCTTCGTTGTTGGTCAGGGGCAATTCGGGATGATCGAGCACGACCCAGAAGGTGTCCCAATCGTTGAGCAGCTCGCGGGCGAGCGCGCGGGCTTTCTCATGTCGGGCATCGTTGGCGAGTCGCCCGCAGTCCTCGAGCAGCGCGTTGAGCGCGGGTGCGTGTCGGGCGCGCAGCCCCGCGGCGTGCTCCGGGGCGCCGCGGGCATCGTAGACGGCGGCGATCACCGTTTCGATCACATCGAGGACGTGGCGCCCAAAGGCCTGCGCTTGGGGCTCGAGACTCTCCTCGAGCCCATGCGCCTTGCGGATCAGGTGGGCGAGGCAGCGCAGGCGTTGGTCGATGTCGCGGTAGACGCAATACCCGTCGCTCATCAGCCAGTTGTTGAAGTGCTCGCCGAGCACGCGCTGCACCATCCGGCGCGTGCGCCGGCCGACGATGAACAGCGTGGCCGTCGCACAGGTGAACACCCACAGCCACAGCAGGCGCCCGTGCTCCTTCCAGGCGGTCTCGTCGGCGTAGAGGAGCTCGACGTTGCGCACCTGCGCCAGAATCTCTTGCTCGACCACGGGCTCGACGGCGCGCGCGGCCTCGTGCACGCACTGGTTGATGACGGCCGTGGACAACGACAGCCCGAGCCAGTCGACGAGGAATTCCCGGACCCGCGCGCGCGAGAGGCGCATGCGCTGGGTCAGCGCACAGATGAAGGCGACCAAGCTCGGCCCGGCGAGATGCCACTCGCTCAGCGCCACCGTCCAAGCCTCGTCCGGCCCGCAGCGGCCCGGCTGCGCCCGCGTGCAATGCCCGCAAGCGCAGCGCTCCTCCAGACAGAGGTGCTTGGTGTGGTGGAGCACGAGCCCGCCGGCGCCGCCCTCGGGGCGGATGAGATCGAGCGTGTAGTAGGCCGTGTAAGCGTGCGCTTCGCCGCTGCCATCCAGCGCACGGCCGCAAGCCGCACAGCACTGCGGTGCATGCACCTGCTCGGCATCGACCGGCAGGGTCTGCGTGCGGCTGTGGCCCGGCGCGCCCTTGCGCCGGCCGGGATTGCTGCCGCCGGAGTTGTTGTTGCGCTTGGGCCGGCGCGCCGGGGTCGAGCGCGCGGTGGTGGCGGGGGCCTCTGCCTCTTGCGCGTCGGGCGACGGCGGCGTGCCGTCATCGGCCTCGCCCGCGTCGTCGATCCCTTCCCAAGGGGCACGGGAACTCGGCGGACGCGAGCTGTTCGAGGGGTTCTGCGCCAAGCGCTCGCGCGCGGCCTTCAGGTCGGCAATCACCTTCGGCAGCAGCGCGCGCGCCTGCTCGGGCGTGAGCCTCCCGAGGTAGTCGTCGTCGAGCTGGCGCAGATCGTGGTCGCTCAGATGCATGGCGGTGCCGCAGCAGGTCCCCGCGTCGGCGGGATCTGCGGACAATCTTGCCACATCACGCGAGCTTTCGTCTGCAACCTCATGAACTCACTGCACCGATCATGAGTCCGACTCAGCTAGGCCGCCGAGGCAGATGGTCCGCACAGCGGACCCTACCGGCGCTACCGGCGCGCTCTGGGCCGGCGCGCTCTGGGGTAGGGTCCGCTATGCGGGCCGTCCGCGGGATGGCCGGACCCGCGCAAGGGGGGGCTAAACGGTTACGGTGGGCTTCTGTGACACGGTGGCCTTCGACGAGGTGGGCGGCCTCCAGGTCCAGGACCCGGACCCTCTCCAGATCCCTAAGGACTCACTGGCCAACGGCCGTTTCTCCCGTGGCCTCGCGGTGATCGCCGATGCACGACATGCCCTCTCCGGCCCCCTCGACCATGCCCTCCACCCAGTCGTCCCTTCCCACGAATCCCACCTACTCCCG
>NZ_JAIFKJ010000183.1 GCF_019695415.1 Thiohalocapsa sp. | reverse complement strand
CCCGGCTCCTTCATTTTCAGCGACTTGGGTCGCTGAAAATGGCGGGGCGTCCTGCTCCGCACGGGAAGCGCCAATAAATCGGCGCTTCCCTTGGTCGAAGATCAGGGTTGCCAACTCGGAGTGCCGCTGGCAGCGCAGATTAAGTGTCTGATTGTATTACGCTGCGCCGCAGGCCGCTATGCACAGCCAAGCCTGCGACCTGATTTGCATTCAAACTTCGTCTCGGAATCTGCATTCCCGACTCATTATGCGCGAGATCATCAAACGGCAAATGGAGCTCGGCGAGGTTGACATTGGTGCGATCGAGATCAGCGCCAAGTCCCGCGACGACATCCCGCGCCTGTTGCGCGGCCTGCAGCACATCTACACCACCCGGGCGCTGCGCGAGGCGGTGTTCGAGATCCTCGTGGAGGTGGTCCCGAGACGCCCTGACGATGGCGAAGCGGTGAGCGTCGAGACCGGTCGGCCCGGCATGTCGCAATGGCAGATCCTGGTCCTCGGGGTGCTGCGCCTGGGGCTCAATGCCGACTACGACCGCATTGCCGAATTGGCCAACGAGCACAAGACGCTGCGTCAGATGCTCGGGCACGCCGATTGGACGGATGACACCCGGTGGCACGTGCAGACGCTCAAGGACAACCTGCGGCTGTTCACCCCGGAGGTGCTCGAGCGTATCAACCGAGTGGTGGTGGACGCCGGTCATGCCCTGGTCAAAAAGGCCCGGGCGAAGGGCTTGAAGCGCACAGTGACTCCTTCGGGCTTTTTTCAGACTTTTAATCAGTGGGTCACTGGTTCGAGTCCAGTTCGGGGAGCCAACAGAATCAAGGGGTCACGCGGGAGCGTGACCCCTTTTTTGTGCAAACGTTGCAGCTCAATGGAGTCCTCGCCCATGCGGCGTAGACTGAGCCGCATGGCCGAGCGCGGGTTCTGCTGCGCGGCACACGGGCTTTGTGTCGCGGTGGAGTCCGTGCCGAGCTGGACAGCGGTAGAGGCCGAGTGGCGGCTACTTGACGAGGATCAGTTTGTCGTTGCGCGTCACCAGCAGGGTATAACGGGCGTCACCGTGCTCGATGACGATGCGACGCTCGCCTTGCATGAGCTCATCGCTGGTGAGTCGGCGCGGGGCTGGCTGCGGTGTCCTGGAGCGGATGCCTGCGACGGACTGCGCGGTTTGTTGCATGGCTTGTCTCCGGTGGGGCGTTGCGGTGGTTGTGCAGTTCGGCTGCTTTGCGGTGTTGGGGCTTTCGCGGTGCGCTGCCGTTCGTTGCGAGCGCCGTACGGCGCAGCGGTGCCGGCGGCCGTATGCGGCGTGGGGCAGCATCTGCGCCCGATTTGGCCCAGTCGGGCTTGGTAGGCGCGCCATTTCAGCAGCGACGGCTGCGATGTTGTGAAGAGTAAACGTAATGCGAGTGATTCGCAATACTATCGTTTCCGGGTGCAGCGGGTTCGCTGACACACGCGCGCCGACGTGACGGCAGGTGCTGCGGGCAGACCGGCCCACGGCGGTGATCGGCGCGCGCTCGCGCTGCATGCGGGCTGTCTGCCGACGGATCTCCTGGATTTCAGCGCCAACATCAACCCCCTCGGGATGCCGCCGGCGGCGCGAACAGCCCTGGTTGAGTGCATAGAGGCTCTGGGGGACTACCCGGATCCGGACTGCACCGCACTCCGCGCGGCGATCGGCACGGCGTTGGATCTCCCGCCGGCGCGGGTCCTGCCCGGTAATGGCGCCGAGCAGCTGATCTGGTGGCTGCCGCGGTTGCTCGGGGCCCGGCGTGTGGTGATGACGGCTCCGTCTTACCTGGACTATCGGCGCGCTTCGAAGGTTTGGGGCCTCGAGATCGTATCGCTCTCGCTGACGGCGCGGGATGACTTCTTGGTGGATCTGACCGCTCTGGCAGCCATGGCGCGCGACGGTGATCTCGTGTGGCTTGGCCACCCGAACAACCCGACCGGCCGCCTACTGGACATGGATGCCGTCGCCGCGACGGTCGCGGCGCGGCCGGGGGTCTGGTGGGCGCTTGATGAGGCGTTTATCGACTTCGCGGAGGCGGCGGCGTCGGGCGTGTACTTGGGGCTCGAGAACCTGATCGTCGTCCGCTCCATGACGAAGTTCTTTGCGCTGGCCGGTCTGCGGCTCGGCTATGCGGTACTGGCTCCGACGTTGGCGGCGGCCGGGAGACGCCTGTTGCCGGATTGGTCCGTGAGCACCCCGGCTCAGGCGGTCGGTGTCGCAGTGCTGACCGATGCGTCCCTGCCCGATTACAGTGAGCGGACGCGGCGCCTGATCCGCGCGCAACGGCAGACGCTCACCGCTGGACTGCGCGACCTTGGGGCGAAGGTGGTCGATGGTGCGGCGAACTACCTGTTGTGGCGGTTGCCGGAAACCGCACCGACGGGTGTCGAGGTAGCCGAGGCACTGTTGCGGCGCAGACATATCGCTGTCCGCACCTGTGATGACTACGTGGGCCTCGACGGGCGCTGGCTGCGGGTGGCCGTGCGTACTGCGGACGAGAATGCGAGCCTGCTCGAGGCGTTGGCCGCCGTGCTGCGGTGACTGGGCCGATGGTGGTGCGTTCGGGGGCTTGCCCGAAGCGCGCCACGGGGCTTAAATCGCGGGCATCGCAAATCGTCGTCTCCCTAAGGTGTCCACAGGTCACTCGCCATGCCCGTCTACGAGTTTTACTGTCCAGACTGCCACGCCATCTACAACTTCTTCTCACGTCGGGTGGATACCGAAACTCAGCCCGCGTGCCCGAGATGCCGCCGCCCAGCCCTCGACCGACGCGCTTCGATGTTCGCTATCTCCAAAGGCCGCGGCGACGAGGCGGAGGGCGGTGAGGAAGGGTTGCCGGCTGGCATGGATGAGGACGCCATGATGAAGGCCATGGCCGCCATGTCCGGCGAGCTGGAAAATATCGATGAGGACGATCCGAAGCAGGCGGCGCGTGTCATGCGTAAACTGTTCGCCGCCGCGGGACTCAAGCCCGGGGACGCGATGGCGGAGATGATGGGCCGGATGGAGGCCGGGGAGGACCCGGACCAGCTGGAGGCGGAGTACGCCGATGTGCTGGACGCCGAAGATCCTTTTGCCGGGCTCACAGCCGGCGGTGCAACCAGTCTGCGTGCGTTGCGCCGGGAACTGCTGCCGCCGCGTCGGGACGATGACACTTGGTATCCACTCAAATGATCTATCGGCGGCATCGGCCGTCGTGCAGACCTGCGCCGCATTATGCCGTTGCCTGATGGGTGCTCGGATGGCCTCGGCAACCTGGGCTGCCGCTTCGCTCGGGCAATCACGGGGCTCGCCGTTGCGCCGGATTGCCGCGCCAGGGTGTGGAGAACGCTCATGCCCGCCTCCATGGTCGGCTGGCGGAAGTGGGGCCGGAGGGGGCTAAGCGCCTGGTGTGAGCCTCAGCGACAGAATTCGTTCAGGTAGGCCTCCAACTCACGCCGGCGGCGTTTTAGGCGCTCGCCGCGGGCGGGCTTGTAGCCTGCCCGAAGCTCGTTATTGATCCGCGCGATCTGCTGGCGCTTCTTCCAACAGCGCTCAACGTGCTGCTTGCGCGGTGAGGTACTTGTGGCGCCTTTGCGGGCCTTCTGGCTCTTCGGTTTTGGGGCTGAGCCCGGCTGCGGGGGCTGCCAGCCGGTGCGGTTGTCCTGAATCTGGAGCGTCTCGGAATGGTCTCCTCGCGCACAGGGGTGCTGGCGAAACTCGATACTGCCATCTGCAGCTGTGCAGCGGTAGACGCTGGATTGGGCCGCAGCGGGCGCGGGCGCGGCGACAGCCGCCGCCAGCAGAGCACCAGTGGCGACCAGCCCGGCGGCCGGCGCAATGCGAATTCGTGCACGCATTTTGCTTGCCCTCTCGCAGATCTAGTCGGCGGGTGTCCACCTTGGGTGTTCGATTGTAGTTTGGTCTTCACCCAGAGCCCTGTAAAGAGCGGGTAACCTCGCCACCAACCGGCATGCGGCATCATCCGCGCCACCAGCGTCTTTGGTGCGCGCCGAGCGCATTTTCTCAACACGGGGTCGAAGCGATATGCAGAGTATTTACATCGCCGGTGCCGGCTCCGGCAGCGGTAAGTCCGTCGTGGTTCTGGGCTTCATGGAGCTGCTGTCTGCCATCAATCGGCGCGTGGGCTTCTTCCGTCCTATCGTCAGCCGCGACGTGCACGAGGACGATCTCACCACCCTCGTGCGGCGGCGCTACGACCTCCCGTTTCCCGCCGAGCGCCTCTACGGCTGCACGGCGATGCAGGCGAGCGAGCTGGTGGCGGCCGGCCGCTACGATGACCTGCTGAAGCGCATCCTCGACAAGTACATGCTCTTGGAAGAAGAGTGCGACATGGTGCTCTGCGCCGGCACCGACTACGACGGGCTGGTGCCATCCCTGGAATTCGATTTCAACGCGGACCTTGCGAACAACTTCGGCTGTGCCATCGTCGTCGTCGTGAAGGGTTTTGGGCGCAGTCCAGACGAAGCCCTACACGCCGTGCACATGGCCCATGAGTCAATGGTGGATCGCGGCGGGGATCTGCTGGCGACCATCGTCAATGGCGTCGATCCGGATTTCGTGGAGCCGATCAAGCGCCGCGCCCGCGCCGTGCTGTCGGCGAAACAGACGCTGTATGTGCTGCCGGAGATGGAGTCGCTGTCCAAGCCCACCATCGGCGAAATCAGTAAGCTGCTGGGTGGGGAGTGCCTGTGCGGCGATGACGACGCGTTGAACCAGGTGGTGACAAATTACAAGATCGCGGCGATGGAGATCCCTGACTTCCTCAACTATATCGAGGATGGCTGTCTGATCATCACGCCGGGCGACCGCAGCGACATCATCCTGGCGAGTCTAGCCGCCGACGTCTCCGCATCCTTCCCCAGGGTTGCTGGACTCCTGCTCACGGGCGGTCTGGAGCCGGCGACCAATGTGCAGCGGCTCGTGGCCGGTCTGCGCCGCACGCGTGTGTGCATTTTGAGCGTCGGGGCCGATACCTTTCAGACGGCGCTCGCGGTGAACGGGGTGGAGTCCACGATCCTCCCGGGCGATGACCGCAAGATCGCCGCCGCGCTTGGTCTCTTCGAGCAGAGTGTTGAGGTCAAGGACCTGCAGCAGCGCATCGCGGTGCACCGCACCGAGCGCATGACGCCGCTCATGTTCGAGTACCAGCTGGTGCACCGAGCCAAGGCAGACCGCAAGCACATCGTCCTGCCGGAGGGAACGGACGAGCGCATCCTGCGCGCGGCGGAGATCCTGATCCTGCGCGGTGTCGCCGACCTGACGCTGCTCGGCAATCCTGACAAAATTCATCGTCGGATCGATGAGCTTGGACTTCGGCTCTCGGATGTTGTCATCATCGATCCGGTGACCTCGCCAAAGCGCGCGGAGTACGCGGCCCTCTACCATCAACTGCGCCAGCACAAGGGTATCTCGGCACAGATGGCCCACGACGCGCTGGAGGACGTCAGCTACTTCGGCACGCTCATGGTCTATACCGGCGATGCCGACGGCATGGTGTCGGGTGCCGCGCATACCACGCAGCACACCATTCGGCCTTCGTTCGAGACCATCAAAACGAAGCCGCACACCAAGCTTGTGTCCAGCGTCTTTTTCATGTGTCTTGCGGACCGCGTGCTGGTCTATGGCGACTGTGCGGTGAATCCGAATCCGAACGCAGAGGAGCTGGCCGATATCGCCATCACCTCTGCCGGAACGGCGGCGGCCTTCGGCGTCGAGCCGCGGGTGGCTATGCTGTCATACTCCACCGGGGCCTCGGGTAAGGGCGAGGACGTGGAGCGCGTGCGCGAGGCCGTCAGGATCGCGCGCGCGCGTCGTCCTGACCTGAAGATCGAGGGCCCGATTCAGTACGACGCCGCTGTCGATGCCAGCGTCGCCCGGTCGAAGCTGCCCGACAGCGAAGTGGCCGGCCAAGCGACGGTCTTTATCTTTCCGGACCTCAACACCGGCAACAACACCTACAAGGCCGTGCAGCGGAGCGCCGGTGCGGTGGCGATCGGCCCGGTGCTGCAGGGTCTGAATAAGCCCGTGAACGACCTGAGTCGGGGCTGCACCGTCACCGACATCGTCAATACCGTCGCCATCACGGCCATACAGGCGCAGACGGCCGCAGCCGAGTCGGCAGTGGCCGAGCCTGCCGTCGCGACCGGCTGAGCACCGCGGTGGCAGAGCAGATCAGGCAGAGGTCGCGGATGAAGATACTGGTGCTGAACTCCGGCAGCTCGTCTATCAAGTTTCGGCTCTTTGCCGTCGATGAAGGGTCTAGTGACTGGCATGCGGCTGCCAGCGGTGCGGCGACGCGCATCGGTGAGGGGTCCGCAAGCCTGCGCCTCGATTGGACCGATGGGGACGGCGAGCAGAGAATGCGGGATGAGGCCATCGAGATCCCGTCGCATCAAGCCGGTATCGAGCGTCTCGTCGCCTCGCTCAAGGAGAGCGGCGTCCTGGGCGGGATCGAGGAGCTTGGCGCCGTCGGGCATCGGGTGGTGCATGGCGGCGAGGCCTTTCACGCGCCGACGCTGGTGGACGACGACGTCATCGCCGCCATCCGCCAGATGATCCCCCTGGCGCCGCTGCATAACCCGGCCAACCTCGACGGCATCCTGGTGGCTCGGGAGCTGTTTCCCGGTGTGCCGCAGGTGGCGGTGTTCGACACGGCGTTCCATCAGACCATGCCTCGCACCGCATATCGCTACGCCATCCCAGGCTACCTGTACCGCGAGCATCACGTCCGCCGCTACGGCTTTCATGGCACCTCGCATCACTATGTCGCGAAGGAGGCGGCGCGGATGCTCGACAAGCCCTTGTCGCAGTGCAACCTGATCACGCTGCACTTGGGCAATGGCGCCAGCGCGACGGCAATCCGTGACGGCGCCAGCGTGGATACTTCCATGGGCATGACGCCGTTGGAGGGGCTGGTGATGGGCTCACGCTGCGGCGACATCGACCCGGCTGTGCATTTCTATCTCTGCCGGCACCTGGGCTTCGATAACGACACCCT
>NZ_JAIFKJ010000533.1 GCF_019695415.1 Thiohalocapsa sp. | reverse complement strand
ACAAACTCGGGCCTGCGCCGTTCGTGCCTGCGACCGCGCCTGGCTCTCCGGACGCGGACACGCGCGCGCTCTACCACCTGGATGTCACCGGCTTCCGATAATACGATAGTTTAGGGACACGAATCGTTACGAGCTGGGGCCGTCGTCGGGGCGGTCCTGACGGCGATTTGAAAGAGAGGCCAGACCGGTCGATCTCCTGTGTAGGCAAACACAAGGAGGACCGGCCATGGCCAAGCTTGGAAAGGACGAGATCGTGACGATTCAAGTGTTGAGCGAGCGAGGGCGGTCGCAGTCTTCGATCGCGCGGGAGCTGGGCGTGACAGAAGGCGCCGTGCGCTACCATCTTCGCCGGATGGCCTCTGGAGCCGTGGACGGGCGCAAGCGCAAGCGCTTCGCCATGGAGGACCTCGGTCTGGAAAAGGCGATCGACGCGTGGTGGACCGAAGAAACGGAGCGGCCGGGAGCCGGCCATCCCCCGAGCGTGCAGACGCTGTACGCGTACCTGGTGGAGGAGCATGGCTATGGGGGCGGCTACAAGGCGGTGCTGCGGTACGTGCGCCGTCGGTACGGCAAGCCGCGGACGCGTGCACGGCGCCGGGTGGAGACGCCGGCGGGAGCGCAGAGCCAGAGCGACTGGGCGGAGCGGTGGGTGGATCTGGGCGATCCGGCGGGCCCGGTCAAGCTGCATGCGTTCGTGATGGTACTGAGCCACAGCCGGCGGACGGCGGTGATCTGGAGCCGGAAGCAGGACCAGCTCTCCTGGCACCACGTGCACAATGAGGCCTACCGCCGGTTGGAAGGCGTGGCCGCGGTGAACCGGATCGACAACCTGAAGACCGGCGTGGCGCACGGTGCGGGCGCGTGGGGCCGGGTGAACGAGCAGTACCGGCTCTATGCCCGGCAGATGCGTTTCCATGTGGATGCGCACCAGGTGCGCCAGCCGCAACAGAAGGGCAAGGTGGAGCGGCGGGTGCGGGTTCTGGACGAGCTGGGCCTGGGCCGCCGGTCGTTCGAGAGCCTGGCGCATTTGCAGGCCTGGACGGACGCGGCCATCGAGCGTAGCGACCGCAGGCGCATCTGCGCGGCCACGGGCAAGACGGTGTACGAGACGTGGGAGGACGAGAAGCCGCGTCTGGGCCGTCTCCCGCAGCGGCTGCCCGAGCCGTTCGATCTGGTGCGCACCTGCCGCGTGCACCGGGACTGCACGATCCGGGTGGAGGGGCGGACGTATGCGGTCCCCTTCGCCTACGTGGACCGGCTGGTGGAGGTGCACGGCACAGCGCAGGCCATCGAGGTCTTCGATCCGGAAACGGGCCAGATGCTGGTCTGGTATCCGCGGCATACAGAGCAGCGCATCCTGCTCCAGGCCGATTGCTTCGAAGGGGAATCGACCGACCGGGTGATTGCGCCCCTGCCGCTGGGCCGCATGGGCCGGAAGCTCGAGGAGATCACCTCCCTCCCGGTGGAGGCGCGTCCGATCGACCTGTATGCCGCACTGGCGGAGGCGAGCCGATGAACACGCAGACGATGAGCGAAGCACTACCGCGCTCGCGCCCCCAAGCGGATATCGGGCGCCTGCGCGATCAGCTGGAGCGGCTGGGCCTGGGCTTTGCGGCCGAGCATCTGGCGGGAGCGGTGACCGATGCGGTGAAGGAAGACCGGGGCCCGGCGTCCCTGCTGGAGGCCCTGCTTTCCCTCGAGCTCGAACGCCGGGAGGAGCGGCGTCTGCGCAAGGCGCTGCAGCTTTCGGGTCTGCCCACGGGCCAGACGATCGCGAACTTCGATTTCGCCTTCCAGCCGTCGGTGGAGCGCTCACGCATCGAGACGCTGTCCACCTGCGCCTGGATCCGTCAGAAGCAGAACCTGTTGATCCAGGGCCCGCCGGGGGTGGGCAAGACCCACCTGGCGGTGGCGCTGGGTGTGAAGGCGGTGGAATGCGGCTTCTCGGTGGCATTCTATCGTCTCGACGAGCTGCTGCACGCCATGCGCAAGGACCAGGAGGTGCCGCCGGCGCGGCTGCGGCGGCGCAAGTACATGAAGCCGGCGCTGCTGGTCATCGACGAGGTCGGCTTCGAGCCGTTTTCGCGCGAGGATGCCAGCCTCTTCTTCCGCATGGTCAGTCACCGGTACACGCGGGGATCGGTCTGCCTGACGTCCAACAAGAGCGTCCGGGAGTGGCCTGAGATGCTCGCGGGCGACGAGGTCCTGGCCACAGCGATTCTGGACCGTCTGCTTCACGCCAGCCACGTCTTGAACATCCGTGGCGGGAGTTACCGACTCAAGGACCTGGACGCATCCCTCAAATCCCAGGGCTGATGCGTCCGATAACGTGCCCGCCCCCATGGGGGCGGGGGAGGAGGACAGCTACCCCCAGTTCGTAACGA
>NZ_JAIFKJ010000035.1 GCF_019695415.1 Thiohalocapsa sp. | reverse complement strand
TTGTTTTGATGGACTCGTCGCCACCCCGGACTTCACCTCCCCGATTGCTCGGCAGCGTCAGATGGGTATAAGGGCCAGCCTGTGTTGCTCGCGATCCTGATCATCGGCGTGGCGATTGCCATTTTCTTCTCCGTTCGGGGGCAGATCGCGGCCCGGCGCGTCGTCACGGTAGAGGGCCTGATCGGCTCGGAGAAGGAGCCATTCTTCGACGATCCCGAGGTGGTCGAGGCGCTGCGCCGCGGCGGCATCGAGGCCGTGGTGGAGAAGGCCGGCTCGCGCCAGATCGCTACCAGCTACGACCTCACCCAGTATGACTTCGCCTTCCCGGCCGGCGTGCCCGCGGCCGAGAAGATGCGCCGCGAGCAGGAGGGCAGCCAGTCCTACGACGCCTTCTTCACCCCCATGGCCATCGCCGCCTGGAAACCAATCGCCCAGATACTGGAAAACGAAGGCGTGGCCCAGGATCAGGGTGGGTACTACACGCTCAATATGGAAAAGCTGCTGGCGCTCATTGAGCAGGGCAAGCGCTGGAAAGACCTGGAGGGCAGCGCGGCCTATTCGGTGGACAAGAGGGTCTTGGTCACCTCGACCGACGTGCGCAAGTCCAACTCGGCCGCCATGTACCTCTCCCTGGCCAGCTTCGTGGCGAACGACCGCGATATTGTGCAAAACACGTCCGATATTAACGACGTGATGGGGCTGATGGAGGACCTCTTCCTCGATCAAGGGTATGTGGAGTATTCCTCGGCGGTGCCTTTCGAGAACTACCTGATCATGGGAATGGGCAAATCGCCGATGGTCATGATCTACGAGGCTCAGTTCATCGCGGCCGCGATCAACGGCCAAACGACGCCCGACATGGTGCTGATGTATCCCCAGCCGACCATCTTCTCCAAGCACATCCTGATCTCCTTCAGCGAGGGCGGCGAGAAGCTGGGCCAGTTGTTGCGCGACGACCCCGACTTACAGCGTCTGGTCATCAAGCACGGCTTCCGCAACGATGACCTGGCTTACTTTCAGGAATTTGTCAACGACCACAAGCTGGCGATGCCCACTTCCATCGTGAACGTGGTGGAACCGCCCAGCTACGAGGTGCTTGAGGAGATGATCCAACGAATCGAGAAGCAGTATTAGCCAAGTATGTAACGTTCAGACCATTTGGTTTGGACACAGAGAAGCACTGAGGAGACACAGAGACCCACAGAGAACGGCAAAGACATTTAGATTTTCCTCTGTGTCTCTCTGTGACAGCCTCCGTGTAACTATGTGTAACGAGGGTCTGGGTAGTTAGCCAAGTGTTAGAAAATCCAAAGGAGTGAATTCATGGCAACTGAACTAGAAGCACCTAAGGCACTGACGCCGCCTGAGCCGGTATCCGCCGTCCCGGAGAGCAAGGCCGGCGAGATGGTCAAGCTGGAACCGGCCACCTTGCAGAAGCTCGACGGCAAGGTGCAAGAATTCGTCGACGTGGTGGTCAACGCCGACGTCCACAGCGAGCCCTTCGAGAGCCGGGTCACGACCATCCACAACATGGGCAACAAGGAGATCCGCGCCGCCGCCAGCATGTCCAACCGCATGCTGAACCGCCCGGTCAAGGCGATGGAGGGCGGCGTGTTCGACGAGAAGTCGCCGGTCTCGCGCTCGCTGCTCGAGCTGCGCGAGACGGTCGAGGAGCTGGACCCCTCGCGCCAGGGTGACCTGCTCTCCCCGCGCAAGATTCTGGGCGTGATCCCCTTCGGCGACCGCCTGCGCGATTATTTCCGAAAGTACCAATCCTCCCAGGCCCACATCAACGCCATCATCAACACCCTCTACAGAAGCCAGGATGAGCTGCGCAAGGACAACGCCGTCATCGAGCAGGAGAAGGTCAACCTGTGGAACCTGATGCAGCAGTTGCGGCAGTATGTCTACGTGGGCAAGCAGATCGACGCCGCGCTGGAGGCCCGCATCGCCGAGGTAGAGGTGCGGGAGCCGGAGAAAGCCCGCGTGGTCAAAGAGGAGATGCTCTTCTACGTGCGGCAGAAGGTGCAGGACCTCCTGACCCAGTTGGCGGTGAGCATTCAGGGCTACCTGGCGCTGGACATGATCCGCAAGAACAACCTGGAGCTGATCAAGGGCGTGGATCGCGCCACCACGACCACCGTCTCGGCCCTGCGCACCGCAGTGATGGTGGCCCAGGCGCTGGCTAACCAGAAGCTGGTGCTGGATCAGATCGATGCCCTTAACGTCACCACCAGCAATCTGATCGAGTCCACCTCGGCCCTGCTGAAGGAGCAGACGGCGGATATTCACCGGCAGGCGACCAGCTCGACTGTCAATATCGAGCAATTGCAGACCGCCTTCAACAACATCTACGAAACAATGGATATGATCTCCGATTACAAGG
>NZ_JAIFKJ010000585.1 GCF_019695415.1 Thiohalocapsa sp. | reverse complement strand
GAGGACGCCGACGGCCCGCTGCGCGCCGTGATCACCGAGGCCAATACTCGTGTCGGGCCGGTGCACCTGAATCTGAAGGCGGATCGCTTCAACGGCATGCCCGTAGAGCTCAAGCTCACGACGGATGCCGGCGTGAAGCTCAAGGTCCCGGAAGACCTGCTCGCCGTGATTGGCTGGCATTATCGGCCGCTGCGTCAGATCGTGAGCTATTGGCGCGGCTCCATTCGCGTGGCCACACACGAGCCGGAGCGCACGGCCGACATCGAGGCCAAGCTGGGCGAAGTGGTGAGGCATCTCTCCGCGACCCTCGCCGCATCCCCGAAGCAGTTCCATCAACGACACCTGGGCGCCCGCTGGCGGGTCACCTATCAGCGCGCGGTGCCCATGCTCTTTCTGCTGGGCATCATGGCCGCCACCCCCGGCATTCAATGGCTGGACATGGCCGACAATTCCATTCTGCGCATGCTTATCTTCCATGCCCCGCCCTTTATGCTCGTGGGCTTTTTTCTGATGCGTGAAATGCCGCGGTTCGAGATCCCGCCCCTGCCGCGGGCCCTGGTGCAGCGCGCATGGGTGGAGCGGGTGACGGACAAACACTCGCCCGCCCCCGAGCCCACGGCAGCCGCCAATGCGGAGCGATTCGATGGCGGCCTCGAGCAGCCGGTTGCGGCAAAGGCCGAGGGGTGACGTCCGAAAGCCGCAGGTCGGGCTGCGCGGCAACGAAGCGCGACAGCGGCGCTCAACCCAAACTTGAGGAGATGCATTCTTGCAAGGCAACCCGATGAACATCCCGCCCGTGTCCATCGCGGCGGTGAAGGACGCGCTCATCGAGCAGTTCAGTGACCCAGTGCTGCGCCGGCGGGCGTCGATGCTTTGGGGCACGCGCGGCGTCGGCAAATCCTCGGTGGTGCGTCAGGTTGCGGATCATTTTGACGTGCCGCTGGTGGATCTGCGGCTCACCACCATTGAGCCTGTGGACATCCGCGGCGCTATCTATGCGGATGAGCGCCAGGCCAAGACCGTCTGGTTTCCGCCGGAGTTCCTGCCGGACAGCGAGCAGTCCGAGGGCATCTTGTTCCTAGACGAGCTGACGGCGGCAGACCAGCGCCTGCAGATCTCCGCCTACTCGCTGATCCTCGATCGCCGCGTCGGCAACTACCGGCTGCCCGACGGGTGGCAGGTGGTCGCCGCTGGCAACGCGGCCTTCCACGGGGCCGTCAGTCACGACATGGGCACAGCGCTTGCCGACCGGATGTTCCATTTCAATGTGCAATCGGTCATCGATGCTTTCCTTGGCTATGCGCTGGCGAACGATTTCGCACCAGAAGTGATGGCCTACCTCAAGGTCCGCCCGGACAAGCTGGACGACACCCACAGCCAGCTCGCCAACGACCACCTGGTGGGCGCGAGCCCCCGCGGCTGGGAGGATATCTCCAGCGTGCTGAAGTCCAATCTGTCGGATGCCGGCAAGCGCACCTTCGTACAAGGGCGCATCGGTGCTGCCAACGCGGCCGAGTTCTTCGGCGTGCTGAAGGAGATCCAGGCGGGCACGGACGTGCTGGCGCTCCTGGAGGCGGAGCCCGGCGAGGCGACGGCGGCGCTCCTGCCTAACACGCTGGACGGCCTCTACGGTATGGTCTACGCGCTGCTGGCGGCGGCGACGGACGAACCGAGGATGGGCCGCGCGCTCGCCATCATCGACCAACTGCCGGATCTGCAGAGCGACGAGCCGCTGCCCATCCGCGAGGTGCAGACGCTCGGCATGGAGCTGCTGTTCCAGACGGCGCTGGAGCGCGGGCTGGAAGGTGCCGTGCTCTCGAGTCAAGCTTATCGGCGCTACACCGAGGCGCGCGAGGCCGCGCAGCAGGCGGCCTGAGCCGACCTGATGGCCGACGCTCCCCGCAGACGCGGCTCTGCCGTCTACGAGCACCGCGGCACGCGCGCCGTGCAGCGCATGGTGGAATATGCCCCGTCCACCGGGGGTCTGGCCCTTTGGATTCGGCACATCGACACAGAGCCGCACGGGGAACCAGCAGCGGAGCCGGCGTCTGTCGCCGCCAACGACGGTGTGTCCATCTATTACGGTCCGGATTTCGAGGATCTAACACTCCCGGTGCAGACGGGCCTCGTTGCCCACCAGGTGCTGCACGTGGCCCTGCGCCACCCGCAGCGGCTCGTGGAGCTTCGGCGTCTCACCGGCGACGTCGACCGGGAGCTTTACAACATTTGCGCCGACGCTATCGTCAACAGCGCCCTCTCGCACCTGAACTGGCTGGAGCTGCCATCCGGCTCCGTGCTGCTGGAGGACCTGCTGACCGCCGCCCGCCTGACGGTCGTCGACGGCGGCAAGGGCAGCCGCCGCCGCCGGCGCAGCCGGCGAGAGGACGAAG
>NZ_JAIFKJ010000431.1 GCF_019695415.1 Thiohalocapsa sp. | reverse complement strand
TGGGTCGGCCAGGTGCCCGTCTCCCTCACGCTCGCGCCCGGCTATGCCCATTGCCACGGCCGCGGGGGCGCAGCGCGCGGGCCGGCTCATTCGCTGAGCAAGCCGGCGCGCACCCGCCAGGAAGCCCAGGTCCGCGGCGAAGCGGCCGTCGAAGTCCTCGCCCTGAGCGCAACCGACGGCGTGCTCGAAGAGGGCAAGCCCGAGGCCGTGCCAGCGCATGGCTTTGCCAGGTGCCGGGGCGAAGCCGATGTCATCGAGCCCCGGCAGAAACAGCAGCCGCGCCAGCAATCGGCGCAGCCCGTTGCCGAGGTCGTCCCGCAGCCGCGTGAGCCAGCCCTTGCGCCGGCGCACCCGGGAGCCACGATGCAGTGCCGCCAAATAGTGCCGCTCGAGCGACGGCGGCAGCTCCGTATCCAGAACATGAACGCCGTCCGCCGCCTCGCCGTCGGTACAAGGCTCGGCGCTGGTGGGCGCCTGGTGGGGCCAGACCTGGGCGGCATCGGCCACGGCAATGGCGAGGTCAGGATCGGACGCACCGAAGGGCAGCGCGGTCGGCAGCAGCGGTGCACCCGCGGGCAGCTCGCTGCCGCCGGGTCGGCTCTTCACCAGCAGCAGCGGCAGGCGCCCGTCCTGGCCGGGCTCCGGTAGGTCCAGGCCGCTGGCAGCAAGCCAGGCGTCGATCTCAGGCCAGACCTCGATGGCAGGGAAGTAGAACCCGCGAGCACCGGGTGCGAAGTAGCGCAGGCGCACCACCAGCGCGGCGAAGGTGCGTGTGACCAGGTCATCGCCCCAGATGGGCAAGGTCAGGTCGTCGTGGTCGAGGACATCGCGCACCTCGGCAAAGGCGTGATCGCCGATGAGGCCGCGCAGCGCCGCAGCGCCGAACCGCTCCGCGTCGTCGTTATCCTCTCGCGCGTTCTGCCAGGCGCGGGCGACCTCCGCCTCGAAGCTCCTGGCCCAGTAGTCATGCCGCAGCCTGTCGAAGGCGCCCTCACCCACCGCCTGCGACGTCGGGCTTGGCAGCAGCACAACGTAGCTCGGCAGGCGCAGACCCTCGATGACCGACAGCGCCTCGGCGTTCTCCGTCTCCAGGCCATACAGGAAGGCCTCCCGCGGCATGACGTAGTACGGCAGGTCCGGGATGGGCACGCCGCGCACCTCCGCGCCGAGCTCCTCCTCGATGAGACGCTCGATGGCACGGGCATGGAACAGAAAGACTCCCTCGGCGGGCTTGAGAATCTGCTGGCGAAAGGCCTTGGCGCTGGGTGTCGGCATAACTGCATGAATTTGCGCCGATGTCGCCGGGATCAACACCACGCAAAGACCTGTGGCGAGCGCCTGCGACCCAATGACCGCATGGTAACGCCACCGCTGCCGCCGCGGGTACCGGCGCATGCTCGACAGCGCACGACATGCAGGACGCGGCCGCACGCGAGGCTGCACCAGCCGCACGAGCATGCTAGCGTGCGGCCCGCGGCGGCCTCCTCCGGCTCAGGCATCGAAGCGGACGCACAGCAGGACCCACCCATGCCCGATTTCGACAACAACGCGGTTATCGCCACCTTCCTCGTCTATCTGGCCCTGATGCTCGGCATCGGCATCTGGGCCTATCGCAGCACCAAGAGCTCCTCAGGCTATTTTCTGGGCGGGCGCACACTCGGGCCCTGGCCGGCCGCCCTGTCCGCGGGGGCCTCGGACATGAGCGGCTGGCTGCTGCTGGGGCTGCCCGGCTTCGCGTTTGCATCTGGGCTGGAGTCGCTGTGGCTCGCAGGCGGGCTGCTGGTGGGCACCTGGCTCAACTGGCTGTTGGTGGCCCGACGGCTGCGCGCCTACACCTATGCCGCCGACGACGCGCTCACTATCCCGGAGTTCTTTGCCAACCGCTTCGGCGACCCGAAGCATATCCTGCAGGCGGTGGCGGCCTTCTTCGTGCTGCTGTTCTTCCTGTTTTACACCAGCTCCGGGCTGGTGGCGGCGGGGAAGCTGTTCGAGACGGTGTTCGGCTTCGACTACGAGCTTGCCGTCGTGGTCGGCACCCTGTTCGTGGTGTCCTACACGCTGTTCGGCGGCTTTCTGGCGGTGTCCTGGACCGATCTGGTACAGGGGCTGCTGATGGCGGCGGCGCTGCTGCTCGTGCCCGTCATGGCGATCAACGCCGACGGCGGCATCGGACCACTCGTGAGCACACTGAACGCGCACAACCCGGAGCTGCTGACCCTGTGGCGGGACAACACCGGCGAGGCACTGAGCGTCATCGCCATCGTGTCTCTGGCGGCCTGGGGGCTCGGCTACTTCGGCCAGCCGCATATCCTGGCCCGCTTCGCCGGCATCCGCTCAACGGCGGATGTGCCCATGGCCCGGCGCATCGCCGTCAGCTGGACCGCGCTCAGCATGGGCGGCGC
>NZ_JAIFKJ010000469.1 GCF_019695415.1 Thiohalocapsa sp. | reverse complement strand
CCCGCCGTGCTCGTCCCGCCGCGTCGCCCCCGTGCCCCCGCGCCCGGGACAATGGGCGGCGTGCCGCTGCAGGTAGCCGCGCCGGGCGGGACCGACCCGCGCATTGAGCCAGGTGGCGACCCCGCGCTCATACTCACCCATCAATGGCAGCACCTGCGACGACAGGGACACGAACAGCCCCGGCGGCATTGCGGCAGCAATCGCGCGCTCGGCGGCGTCATCCAGGTAAGAAAACAGCAGCGTCACCGCCACCGCCTCGACCCCGAGACGCTCCAACTCGTCCCGCAGTAACTGCGTATCCGCAGCGGTGAGCGGGTCCAGCAGGGCGCCGTCGGCGCCGAGGCGCCCACCCGTCTCCAGGCACAACGCCGAGGGCACCGGCGGTGGCGCCGGCGGCGGCTGCAGGTCATAAAGATCGCGGCGGGCCTGGCGGCCGATCGCGAGCAGGTCCCGAAAGCCGCGGTTGGTGACGAAGGCCGTACGCGCGCCTTTGCCCTCCAGCACCGCGTTGGTGGCGACCGTTGAGCCATGCACGATGCTAAGGTCCTCGGGCGCCAGGCCCAGCTCCTGCACACCCCGCAGGATGGCGTGCTCCGGCGCCTCCGGAGTCGACGGCACTTTGTGCACATGAAGCACCCCATCCCGCCAGAGGACGAAGTCCGTGAAGGTACCGCCTGTGTCGATGCCGAGGAGTGCCATGCCGAGATGCCGCCTTTGTCCCGTTGCCCGTCGAGGGTACACCGCCGACCCGACATACCCAATGCGCGGCAGCGCAGGCTGGGGCAGTTGGCAGCCGTGGGTACCCGCGCTATCGTCGCCGCCATGAACGAGTTGTTGGCGGCGCAGGTTCTGAAACAGCACTTCGGCGCCCTCGCCCGCCTCGGCGTCACCGAACGATGCCCATGTCCCGGCGCTGCCTGTCGAGCAGCGCAGCCCATGAGCGCACCGCAGACGACGGCTGCGGTTCCCGCACTGGCCGCTTGAGATGCCCGAGCTGCCGGAGGTCGAGACCAGCCTGCGCGGCATCGCCCCGCACCTGACGGGCCGCCGGGTCGTCCGGCTCGTGGCGCGTGAGCGACGGCTGCGCTGGCCGGTGACGGAGCAAGTGGACGCGGCCGTGGCGGGCCGGCGCATCGAGGCCGTCACCCGTCGGGCCAAATACCTGCTGCTGCACCTGCCGCCGGGGGCGCTCATCCTGCATCTCGGCATGTCCGGCAGTCTCAGGGTGCTCCCCGCCGAGACGCCGCCCGGGGTACATGATCACATCGATCTGGTGCTGGAGGACGGGCGTTGTCTCCGACTCCGAGACCCGCGCCGCTTCGGCAGCCTGCACTGGGCCGAGCCGCCCGTGGAGGCTCATCCGTTGCTCGCCCGGCTTGGGCCGGAGCCCCTGTCACCCGGCCTGGACGGCGCCTACCTGCACCGCCTGAGCCGCGGCCGGCGCGCATCGGTGAAGACCTTCATCATGGACAGCCATGTGGTCGTCGGCGTCGGCAACATCTACGCGAGCGAGGCCCTGTTTCGCGCCGGCATCCATCCGCATCGCCCCGCGGGGCGCGTTGCGCTACCCCGCTACGAGGGCCTGGCAGCAAGTATCAAGACGGTGCTGACGGCGGCCATCGCCGAGGGCGGCACCAGCCTGCGCGACTTTGTACAGGAGGACGGCAGACCCGGCTATTTCGCGCAGGCGCTTCGGGTCTATGGGCGCGCAGGGCAGCCCTGCCCCGGCTGCGGGGAGCCTGTCCGCCAGCAACGCATTGGCCAGCGCTCGAGCTTCTACTGCCCGCGATGCCAGCGCTGAGCTGACGACGGACGGGGTGGGTGCCGCAGCACAGCCATCGGAACCTCAAGCTCAAAAGGCCAGTGGTCCCATGGCCGCGAGCGGTGTCTGCAGTCACTGCGGCTGCTGGATACCGGTGATCAACCAGTCACCCGCAGGCGTCGCCCAGTCGTGGGCCACGTGCCAGATCTCGTCCAGGGGCTTGGCCGGCGCCTGCTCGTCTTCTCGGATCAAGCCCGTGAAGCGCACGCTGGCCACCGCCTGGTCACCATCGCGCTGCACGCCGAGCAGCTCGGCATTCAGCGTGACCACTTCGGTGTAGTTCTTCGCCTCACCCATGGATTCCCGCTCGCGCTTCAGCTCAGCGAACAAATGGGGGGCGGTGTACTCGCGGATGTCACGGAAGTCGGCCTGGTCCCACGCGGCCTGCAGCCGGATGAAATGGGTCTTGGCGCCTTCCGCGAAGCCGGCGGGGTCAAACCAGCTCGGGGCCTCGGCCGCGCCGGGCTCGGGGGCCATGGTGCGCGATTCATGTTGCGCCGGTGCAGCGTCCGCGCCCCCGAATGCACCGCCGAAAGGCGCCTGTCCATCCTGACCAGGTCCGTCCTGCCCGGGCCCACCC
>NZ_JAIFKJ010000650.1 GCF_019695415.1 Thiohalocapsa sp. | reverse complement strand
CCCGGCTCCGTCTGATTTTTGGGCAGGATGCCCAATAAATCAGCATCTCCCTAGAGCATCGAGCACCTTGACCGGGAAGGCGACTTGGCGCTTGGATGTGATGCGGACGTAGACGGCGCTGACTCCTGGGCTGATGCGAAGCGCTCACCTGACCTTCCCTCAGCCATATCGTATCGCTGTAAGGGGGCGACTCAACCTGGCGCGTCATCGAGCCGCGAGCAGCTGCCCGGCATCCGGCTCAAACCGCAGCACGCGGCTCGAAAACAGCAGCGTGACTGACACGCAGAGAGAGAACTGACGGCGCGTCACCGGCGCAACGCAGCGCTTCGTAGACTATTGACCGAGATCATCGGCCGCAGCCGCGAGGCTTCTTCGATGCCCGTTGAGCGGCGTCAGCTACATGGTGACCCCCTGCCGGCCTGGGCTCTACTCCGACGCGCTGTCACCGCCGGGCGGTCCGGCCGGCACCTACCTGGACATGATGCGCCACAACCTGGCCACGCTGACCGCAGCCCTGGTGCCGGCGCCCGACGAGGCGCCCGAGCATGTGGCCGATTTCACCTCGGCGAACCGCTCCGGAGCCGCCGTGGACGTCGACCGGGTGGAGGCGTCCTGAGCCCGGACCGGCTTGCATTGGTTCCATTTGAGCCTATGCTTATGCTCAATTGGTTTCAGCGGCCGAGCGCACCCGATGTCTGCCAACGCCTTTGCGTATCTGCCCGAAACGGGCTCGATGCCGGCATCCGCCGACACGACGGATGCCGATGCCCTGGCGTTGCTCGGAATACCTAGGCATGACGACGACACCGCCTTCGAGCATGTCCGTCGTGGTCGGCCGACCAGCGTGTTCGACCGTTGGGCCGAGGCCCTCGGCAGCGTCCAGCGCGGGCGGGGGGGCATTGCCGCCTTCGCGCCGACTACTCGGAGCCGCCGGCGCCGCGCGCATCCGCCGAGACTCTCCGCGACCGAGAGCGACCGCATCTACCGCATCGCCGATGTGCTAGCCGAGGCCCTGCGCCTGTTTGAAGGCGATCTCGACGCCGCGCGCGAATGGCTCACCGAGCCGGCCAAGGCGCTTGGCGGCAGCCCTCCGCTGGAGCGCCTCGAGGCCGAGGTCGGCGCCACCGAGGTGCGCCGGCTGATCGAGCGCCTGGAGCACGGCATCCTCTGCTGAGCCCCGACCAGTGCGGGCCTATCGGCTGGTTAAGGCACGCTATGCCGCCACGGCCCTGGACGGTGCCGGCGCGCGCCGCTGCGGCGGGCGGTGGAACAGCCCGGGAACGTCCGTCGTCTACGCCTCGACCAGCATCGCGCTGGCCGCCCTGGAGCTGCTCGTGCACCTGCACCGCAGCCAGGTCCTCGCCGCCTATCGCGTCTTCACGCTGAGCATCCCCGACGGCGCCGTGCTGCGGCTCGACGCCTCCGCACTGCCGGCGGACTGGCGCGCGGACCCCGCCCCACGCACAACCGCAACAATCGGCGACGGCTGGATTGCCTCGGCAAACTCCCTGGCCCTTCGGGTACCGAGCACCGTGATCCCGCGCGAGGACAACCTGCTCATCAATCCCGCCCATCCGCACTTCAGCACAGTCGCCGCCGCGGCCGACGCCGAGCCCTTCGGCTTCGACCGGCGCCTTGCTGGCTCCTGATATCTCAGGCTGCGCCCGAGGGCACACGCTCGATCTGCAGCAGATACATGCCGCTCTTTTGCACGTCCAAGATCGTGCTCTCACCGATGTCGTCGACCGTGTCGCCGATGTTGACATTCCCGCTCAGGCACGCGTCGCAGATGATTTCACCGTTGCCAAGATCCAAGAACAGGATGTTGTCCTCTTCGTAGTAGACGATCTCCATGACAGTGGCCTCTGTTGCCAGTCGACCATGATGGTCTTGAGGAGCACCGCATCTGCGACGAGCACTGCAAAGCAAACCAGGGTGTCTTGCATCGCAGCAACCCTTGGGCGGGGCGGTTGGCGCTGAGAAATAACAACGTTATATTGTTACCCTCCTCGCTCCAACCAGAGCATTGGTGCCCGACGCAGCCCCTCCGGAGGGAAGGCATGACCGAGATGACCACCGTTACCGCCACGCGACTTCCGGCCTCGTCGCGTCCTCCGGCACCGGCCACCGCTGCGACGGCATCGCCGGCGCCGCTACCCGGTGTCGTGCAGACATCCGCCGGCGACGGGCTGTCGCTGATCACCGCGCCTGACGCGACCCTCGCCGTCTGGGCCAGGCCGGCGGTGCCCGAGATCCTGGCGGAGATCGCCGCTTGCGCACCGTTGTCGGCACCCGCACTGCGCGCAGAGCTGGCGACCACGGAGCTGATGCGGGACGCGAAGACCGTGCTGTCTGGCCGACTCGCGCCGTTCTGGGTCGGCATCCTGAAGGGGGAGCGTTACCCCGGTAACGCCGGCCGCGGGCAGGTGCACCGCTCGCCGCCGGTGGCCGATGGTGTGCCGCCGCGGCTGTTGTTCTGCCTGGATACGTGATCCTTGAGCGGAACAGACACTGCCCTCGTGGATGCGCTCGCCGCATCCCCCAGTCCAATCCAGGCGCCTGCCGACTCTGGCGTGCGTGTGGTGGATGCGCTGGTGGACGTGGTCGCGATCTTCGAGCCGCAAGTGCAGGTGTGCGTCTACCGCCGCCCGCCGCTCGTGTGCCTGCAAGCCGCGCTGGCGCAACAGATACAGGCAAGTGCGCTCACCGGCTTCAGGCGCGTCGTGGATGCCGGCCGGCCCGTGCCGGCTCTGCCGTTGCCCGATGCGGCCATCGCCGCCGGCGCCGCGCAGGAACTGGGCTTTCTGGTGGAGGTATTCGGCGAGCTGCTGGGCTGCCCGCGCATCGGCCTGCGTCTGGAGGTGCTCGACCGGGCGATGTGTCCGCGCTGGCACCGCGACCACAACGGCATTCGGCTGCTGTGCACCTGGCTCGGCCCCTGCACGCAGTGGCTGGACGATGCCGCCTCGCCCGTCACGCATCCCGCGCAGCTACCGGCTGACGCGCCCCCGAGCGGCCGGGCCGCACCCTTCGATCTGGTGCTCCTCAAGGGCGGCCTGTGGCAAGGGAACGCCGGGCGCGGCGCCATTCACCGCTCGCCGGATCCCGCGGGTGCCGCCCGCTGCCTGCTGGCGCTGGACGCCCTCTGGGACTGAGCACGCGCCACCGCAGGCCGCGCGTCGGCCCTGCTGACTCACCCCCAATCCAGTCCGACTGATCCGGAGCCCAAGCCCATGACCGCTCATATCCCGCCCCCCGGCCACAACGACGGAAGGCTCCCCGTCACCGTCCTATTCGGTTTTCTCGGCGCCGGCGCAAACCCACTGCGTTCCGGCGACGCTTGAGTCTGGCTGCACCCGGTCTGTATGATCATTCCGTAAATGCTCATATCTCGCTGCGCAGCGTGCCTGGCGGCACCACGCGGACTTGACCCACCGCCCCACACTGAGCCGAACCGAGGGAGCCCCCGATGGCAAACGCTTACCCCAAGCCGGCGCGGCGCGCCCGCATGTGCGTCCCGTGCGCGCTGTTGCTTGCCCCGCTCTTTGCCGTTCCGCTTGAGGCGACAGCCCATTTCCAGGAGCTGATTCCTTCCACCGAGATCGTTGATGCCGACACCGGCGGTGACCTGACGCTGGCGCTCACCTTCACCCACCCGATGGAGCGGGGACCGGCGATGGCGATGGGCGAGCCTGCCGCCTTCGGCGTGCTGACGGCAGACGGCAAACAGGACCTCAAGGACGCCCTGAATCCGGTGGATGTGGACGGCAAGCGCGCCTACCAGGCGAGCTTTACAGTACCGAGGCCGGGCGGCTACATCTTCTATATCGCGCCTGAGCCCTATTGGGAGCCGGCAGAGGGCGTGATGATCGTCCATTACACAAAGAGCGTCGTCGACGCCTACGGCGCCGAAGAAGGCTGGGACCGCCTCGTCGGCCTGCCCGTGGAGATCGAGCCCCTGACCCGTCCCTATGGTCTCTGGGCGGGTAATGTCTTCACCGGCGTGGTCAAGAAGGCCGGTGAGCCTGTCCCCTTCGCGGAGGTGGAAGTGGAGTGGCGCAACGATGGCAGCGTGGAGCCGCCAGCGGCGCCCTTCGTCACCCAGGTACTGAAGGCCGACGCCAATGGCGTGTTCAGCTACGCTATGCCCCGGGCCGGCTGGTGGGGCTTTGCGGCGCTCATCGAAGGCGACGAGCCCATGCAGAATCCAGACGGCGAGGAGGTGCCGGTGGAGGAAGGGGCGCTGATCTGGGTTCGCGCCCGCGAGATGGCACCCTAAAGAGTCCCGAAGCGGTTCTCGAACAGGTCCGGAACAGATTCCGCCAGATCCCGTAAGAACAGAAGACTGCGCGTATGGCCCACATCCCCGACGGTGTCCTGAGCGCCCCGGTGCTGCTGACGGGTGCCGCGGCGTCGGCCGGGCTGCTGGCCGTCGCCCTGCGCCGGCTGGACTACGACGCTCTGCCGCAGGCGGCAGTGCTGGCGGCGGCCTTCTTCGTCTCTTCGCTCATCAGCATCCCGCTCGGGCCGAGTACTGCGCACCTGCTGCTGAACGGGCTGATGGGCCTCCTACTCGGCTGGACGGCGGTGCCGGCGCTGTTCGTGGCCCTGGTGCTGCAGGCCGCCTTCTTCGGCTACGGCGGAGTGGTGGTGCTCGGCGTCAATACACTGAACATCGCCCTGCCGGCGCTCGTTTGCGCGGTGGCGCTCCGGCCGCTGCTAGCCGGTGCGGGCCCCCGTGCTCTGCTCGGTATCGGCGCTGCGGCCGGTGCGGGCGGTGTGCTGCTCACCGCGGCATTGGTGGCCGTGAGCCTCGGGCTGAGCGGTGAGCCCTTTCTGCCGGCGGCCAAGGCCGTGGTACTAATCTACCTGCCCCTAGCGCTGGTGGAGGCGCTGGTGACCGGGACCGTGGTGAGTTTCCTGCACCGCGTGGCGCCCGAGATACTCTCGGGGTCAGCGAGCCGCTATGCCTGAGCCATCTCCGCGGCTTGTCGGGGCGCTCCGTGCGCGCAGTGCACCAGTGTTTCCAGACAGCGCTCACCCGCGGCGTCGGCTCAGTTGGCATGGCGTATTGTGGGGTTGCCTGCTCCCAGTGCTCCTAGCAGCCGACCCGGCCCTGGCCCATAAGCTCAACCTATTTGCCGCCGCGGACGGCCGACGCATTCAGGGGGAAGTCTACTTCTCCGGCGGTGCCAAGGCGGCCGGTGTGCCGGTGCTGGTCCAGAATGCCGCGGGCGAGGCGCTGGCCGAGCTGCGATCGGGCGCCGACGGCCGCTTCTCCTATGAGGTTGAGGCGCCGGTTGGACATCGCATCGTCGCCGAGACGCCGGATGGTCACCGGGCGCAGTGGCATATTGACGCCGCCGAGCTCGCTGGGGCGTTTGCGGCCGCCGTAGAAGGCGACGCTGATACAGCGTCGGCATCGGTGCAGGCAGCGGACACTGCTGGATCCAGCCCCGGCCCCTCGCCAACAGAGAAAAGCACGACCATCGGTTTCGAGCATGCACTCGATCCCGCTATGGCCGCCGCCATCGAGCGCGCCGTCGCCCGCCAGGTCCGACCGCTTCGGGAGGATGCCCTTGCCGCCCGCGAGGCGGTCCAGTTTCGCGACGTGCTGGGCGGCATCGGCTACATCCTGGGGCTCGCCGGACTCGGGCTCTGGTGGCGCTGCCGGCGTTCGCAGGCCGGCCGGTGACGAGCAGGCGGCCGTTCGGCGGTCCAAGCGGGCATTGGCTCGGCCGCCGCAATCCGCGCCTGCTGCTGGTGGTCACCGGGCTCTTTGCAGTGGTGACGGTGAGCCTACAGACACTCGCCGCCGCTACCGTCGCGCTCGGCTTCGGCGTGGCGGCGGCCGCCGCCGGCGGCCTGCCCTTTCGGTCCTTGCTCAAGCGGCTTGCGGCGCTTGAGGCGCTGATGGCGGTGCTGCTGGCGACCCTGCCGTTCACGGTGCCGGGTGACGCAGTGCTGTCGCTGGGTCCGCTCACAGCCACGCGGGAAGGCGTACATGCCGCCGCTCTGATATTCCTGCGGGCCAATGCCGTTGTGCTGGTGCTGCTCGGCCTACTCGGTAGTTTGGAGCCTGTGGTGCTGGGACATGCCCTGGCGCGGCTCGGGGTGCCGCACAAGCTCGTGCATTTGCTGCTGCTGACCATAGGTCAAATCAAGCACTTGGATGACGAGCGCTGGCGGTTGCGGCGCGCGATGCGGGCCCGGGCGTTTGTGCCACGCAGTAATCGCCACACCTGGGTGAGCTACGGCAACCTCATTGGTATGCTGCTGGTGCGCAGCCTGGAGCGCGCGCGGCGCATCGAGGCGGCCATGCGCGCGCGCGGCTTCCAGGGCCGGCTCTACCTGTTGGACGATCGGCACTGGCACCTCGTGGACACCGTCTCCCTTGTCGTGCTGGTCCCGTTCTTGGCCGGGCTCTTGGCGTTGGACCGGCTGCCGTGAGTGCACCGCTGTTGCAGCTCCAGAGCGTGCACTTCGGTTTCGTTGACCGCGCGGTGCTGCGCGGCGCGGACTTCGCGCTGCATCCCGGCGAGCGCGTGGCCCTCACCGGGCGCAACGGCGCCGGCAAGACCAGCCTGCTGCACCTGCTGGTGGGCTTGCAGCGCCCGAGCGCCGGGGAGGTGCTGGCCTTCGGCGAGCCGCGCCGGGTGGAGGCCGAGTTCGTGCCGGTGCGTGCGCGGGTGGGGCTGCTGTTTCAGGACTCCGACGACCAGCTCTTTTGCCCGACAGTGCTGGAGGACGTCGCCTTCGGCCCCCTCAACCTCGGACGCTCCCGCGATCAGGCGCGTGCCGACGCCGAAGCGACCCTCGCCGCCCTCGGCCTTACTGGCTTCGGCGAGCGCGTGACCCACCGCCTCTCCGCCGGCGAGAAAAGACTGGTAGCGCTGGCGACGGTGCTCGCCATGCGCCCGCAAGTACTGCTGCTGGACGAGCCCACCAACGGGCTGGATGAGGCCACCGAGGCGCGCTTGCTCGCACATCTGGAAGCGTTGGATCTGGCCATGGTTATCGTCTCGCACGATCGCCGGCTGCTGGTGCGGCTCGCGACTCGTGCCGTCGTCCTTCACG
>NZ_JAIFKJ010000626.1:1675-7082 GCF_019695415.1 Thiohalocapsa sp. | reverse complement strand
GCGGTGGATGGCGTTGTGATCGCCCACCAGTTCGCAGTACTGGTCCACCTGTTCACGGGTGAAGGCGAGCCGCGCCTCGTGGCGCATCCCCTCCTCCAGCATCGCTGCCGTCAGACAACGGGTTCGGGTCATGGGATGGGCCTCCCTGTTGTGGAATGGGACAGACGGACACCAGCGCGACATCATAGCTGCTGCCGCCGGCGTCTGCGCCGGCCGCGGACAAAAGAGGCGGCGATCAGGCGGCAGCCGAGCGGCGCTCAGCAGTTCTACTGCCGACACCTGGGGTGCTCGACCTCACCGATTGCCGCAAACGACTACTTGCCGCCAGCGCCGGGTCGAACAGCTCCAGCCAGTGCACCACGGGCACGTCCGCGGCCCCGGCCAGGTGCGTCTGACAGCCGACGTTGGCGGTGGCGATGAGCGCCGGACCGCCCTGCTGCAGGGCATCGAGCTTGCGCGCCCGCAGTTGGCCGGACAGCTCGGCCTGAAGGATGGAATAGGTGCCGGCGGAGCCGCAGCAGCTGTGGGCATCGCGCACCGGCAGCAGCTCGAAGCCGGCATCGCGCAGCAGCGCCTCCACCCGGCCCATGAGCCCCTGGCCGTGCTGCAGGGTGCAGGGGGGATGGAAGGCGATACGCTGCGGGACACCCGGCTCCACCGGGGTCGGCAGCTGAGCCAGGTCTGCCGCCGTCAGCAGCTCGGACGGGTCCCGGGTCAGTTCGGAGACGCGGGCCGCCTTGTGGGCATAGGCCGGGTCGTCTTTCAGGTGATGACCATAGTCCTTGACCATGGCCCCGCAGCCGCTGGCGGTGACGAGGATGGCCTCCGCCGGCTCCGGTGCGTTCGGGGCGATGTACGGCCACCAGGCGTCGATGTTGCGGCGCATGAAGCCGCGCGCCTCGTCGCCCGCGGCCAAGTGCTCGCTCACGGCGCCGCAGCAGCCTCCGCCGGGGCGGATCACCTCGATGCCGACGGCGTCCAGCACCCGAATCGCCGCACCGACCGCGGCGGGCGTGAGCGCCGGCTCCGCGCAGTTCTCCAGCATGATGACCCGGCGCGGGTGCCGGCGGCTCGGCAGCGGCCCCAGCTCACCGCCGTCCGGCAGCTTCGCCTTGAGCGCCGCCGGCAGCAGGGGCTTGACGATCCGGCCCAGCTTGACCAGGGGCAGAAGCCTGCCGGGATAGGGCACCAGCAGCCGCAGCATGCGGCGCATGACACGCTCCATGAGCGGTCGGTCCACCTGCTGCTCCACCAGCTCGCGGCCGGTGGCCAGCAGCTTGTCGTACTGCACGCCGGAGGGGCAGGTGGTCATGCAGTTGAGGCAGGTGAGGCAGCGGTCCAGATGCGTCTGCACTGTGCGCGTTGGCTCGTCTCCTTCCAGCAGGGATTTGATCTGGTAGATGCGCCCGCGCGGCCCGTCCAGCTCATCGCCCAAGAGTTGATAGGTGGGGCAGGTGGCGGTGCAGAAGCCGCAGTGGACGCAGCTGCGGAGGATGCGGTCGGCCTCGCGGCCGGCATCGGTGTCCGCAAGCTCGGAGAGGAGGTTGGTTTGCATGGGCGGGGCGCGGTTGCTCAGCAGTGACGGCGACGTCCCGGACAGAGACGGCTTGGGCTCTGCCCCTACAGGTCGGGATACAAGCGCCCGGGGTTCAATAGCCCCTGTGGGTCGAAGGCGCGCTTCAGGTTCTGGTGCAGGCGTTTCGGCACAGCCGCCTGGGGCGTAAAGACACCGTCCGCCGGCCGCTCACCGGCCCCGGCACGGAAGAGCGTCGCATGGCCGCCGGCGGCATGGGCCAGCTCCCGCACCCCTGCGGCCGGCAGGTCACCGCGCAGCCAGCGGACAGCACCGCCCCACTCCACCAGCGGCTCGGTTGGGGACGCGCCCGCGGCCAGCCCGGCTGTGGAATCCGCCGGGGTGGCCGGCGGCAGGGACAATCGCCACAACGGCGCATCGTCGGTGAAGAACGGGAGCCGCTGCTCGCGCAGGTCCCGCCAAAAGTCGTCGGCGGCGTCCAGCGGCAGGCCCTCGACGATGCGTTGGGTCTCCGCCAGCGCCTCCGCCCCGCCGTCCACGCGGACCCGCAGCCGCCAGTCGAGCCAGGCGGTGGCGGTGATGGGCAGCGCCTTGCGCGACCAGCGCCTGAGCAGGTCCAGGGCCTGCGGCAGTGTCTCCTCGCGCACCAGCGTCAGCGTGCCCGGCGCACGCGGGATGACCTTGAGCGACACCTCCAGGAGCACGCCGAGCACCCCGAGCGAGCCCGCCATGAGTCGGGAGACGTCGTAGCCGGCGACGTTCTTCATCACCCGACCGCCGAATTCCAACACCTGGCCCCGGCCGGTCAAAAGGCGCACGCCGAGCACCGCGTCCCGCACGCTCGCCGCATAAGGCCGCCTCGGGCCGGACAGCCCGGCTGCGACGGCGCCACCGATGGTGGCCATCGAGTCACCAGCTGTGGCGCTGGTACCGAAGTGCGGCGGCTCGAAGGGCAGCTGCTGGCCGTGCTCGGCCAAGAGCGCCTCGACCTCCGCGAGCCGCGTGCCGCCGCGCACCGTGATGGCGAGCTCTGTGGGCTCGTAGGCGACGACGCCGATGTGGGCCGTACAGTCGAGCTCCGCGTCCGCTGTCACGGGGTTGCCGTAGAACGCCTTGCTACCGCCGCCGCGTACCGCCAGCCGGCGACCGTTGGCGGCCGCGGCGCGGACCTGCTCAGCAAGGGCATGCTCTGCGTCGGTGCTGTGGATCTCCGTTGGCATCATCTGTCATCCAAACACGGGTTCTTGCACCGCCACGGCCCGGCGTCGGCACGGGCGCCGTGCATCTGCAAAATTATGTTTACCGTCCCCGCAATTTTCCGCAATTTTCGCCGGAAACTTGGGGTCAGTCGCGGGGGAGGCGGTAGGAGACCTTGTCTCCGTCCAGCTCGATATAGCCCTGCTCCTGCAGGTCGCGGATGAGCTGGTCTACCTCGCCCTCGTCCAGCTTCGGCTTGAACAGCGAGTAGATCGTATTGGTGAGCGTCTTCACCTTGCGCGGGCGGGACTGGCCGCGGCCGGCGAGGTTCTTGACGATGACGCCCACCTTGTCGCCCTCCGCCACGGTGGCCGGCGTGCGCAGCGGCGGGATCTCCGCGAGGTCCTGCTCCCGGTGGGCCTCGAAGCCCTGTCTGCGCAGATGCTTGATGAGCGGGTCGAAGCCGGTGTCGCGGCTGATGACGTGGAAGTAGCCCTCGGGGTCCGCATGCACCAGCTCGCCCAGGGTGAAGGCGATGTGAAAATCGAGCGCATTGCGGCCGTTACCGGCAATCTTCACATAGCGTCCTGCGTCGCCCAGCTGCTGCATGGCGTCCACCAGCTCGAAGGGCAGCTTGGTCTGGTTCTCGCCGACGAAGACATGCACCCGATAGCCCTTGCCCACCAAAAGCGACAGGTTCTTGGGCTGCACGTTCTCGAAGTCGATGAGGACGTGGTTGAGCTGTTTTGGCATCGCGTCGCCGGGGCGTTCGTCCATCGACTGGCTCGCGTTGGCGGTTCTGAAGGCAGAAGCTCAAGGGCGGAGGGCGGAGGGCAAAGGCTGCGCCAGCCCTCAGCCCTCAGCCCTCTCCCCCTAATTCTCCCTCAAAACCGAGGCAGCTCGGGAAACCTGAGCTCGCCATGGTGCACATGCATGGCGCCGAATTCGGCGCATCGGTGCAGCGTCGGCACCGCCTTGCCGGGATTCAGCAGGCCGTGAGGGTCGAAGGCGGCCTTCACGGCGTGCATCTGCGAAAGCTCGTCTGAATTGAACTGCACGCACATCTGGTTCAGCTTCTCGACGCCGACGCCGTGCTCGCCGGTGACGGTGCCGCCCACCTCGACGCACAGGGTCAGGATCTCGCCGCCCAGCTCCTCGGCTCGGTCCAGCTCGCCGGGGATATTGGCATCGTAGAGGATCAGCGGGTGCAGGTTGCCGTCGCCGGCGTGGAAGACATTGGCCACCCTCAGGCCGTACTGGCTGGACAGCTCGGCGATGCGGTTCAGCACGGTGGGCAGCTCCTTGCGCGGGATGGTGCCGTCCATGCAGTAGTAGTCCGGCGAGATGCGCCCAACGGCCGGAAACGCCGCCTTGCGGCCCTTCCAGAAGATGAGCCGCTCGGCGTCGTCGCGGGCGGTGCGCACGTCCGTTGCACCCGCGGCGAGAAGCAGGTCTCGCACCCGCATGACCTCCACTGACACCTCGGCATTGAAGCCGTCCAGCTCGCAGATCAGTATGGCCGCCGCGTCCACCGGGTAGCCCGCATGCACGAAGTCCTCCGCCGCGCGGATGGCGGGGTTGTCCATCATCTCCAAGCCTGCCGGTACGATGCCGGCGCCGATGATCTCCGCCACCGCGGCGCCGGCGGTCTCGACGCTGTCGAAGGCGGCGAGCAGTGCCTGGGCACGCTCGGGCTGCGGCAGCAGCTTGACGGTAACCTCGACGATGACCGCGAGCATGCCCTCGGAGCCCGTCATTAGGGCCAGCAGGTCCAGGCCCGGCGAGTCCAGCGCCTCGCTGCCCACCTCGAACAGCTCGCCGTCGATGGTGACGAGCTTGAGCTTCACGATGTTGTGCACCGTGAGGCCGTATTTGAGGCAGTGCACCCCACCCGAGTTCTCGGCGACATTGCCGCCGATGGTGCAGGCGATCTGGCTGGATGGGTCGGGCGCATAGTAGAGCCCGTAGGGCGCCGCCGCCTCGCTGATGGCGAGATTGCGCACGCCGGGCTCGACACGCGCGGTCCGGTTGTCCGGGTCGATGTCGATGAGCCGGTTGAACTTGGCGAGCGACAAGAGCACCCCGTCGGCGAGCGGCAGCGCACCGCCGGACAAGCCCGTGCCGGCACCGCGGGCCACCACCGGCACGCCCTGCTCGCGGCAGAGCTTCAGCACGGCCTGCACTTGCTCGACGCTCGAAGGCAGCGCCACCGCCAACGGGCGCTGCGCAAAGGCGGTGAGCCCGTCGCACTCATAGGGCCCCAGCTCCGCCGGCGTGGACAGCACCGAGGCCGCCGGCAGGATGCGCTTCAGGGCATCGACGATCTTGGGCTTGGGGCTCAGCGGGCGCTCGTCTGGGATTCTTGGCATGGCACTGTGATGACTTTGCACTGTTGCCCTGCATGCTGCGGCGGAGCCGGCCGGGTTGCAAGCCGCCGGTCACCCCTCATGGCGGGAGCGGCAACCCTGCACCTGCGGCGGCTTCGTGCTTGCAAGGCCCTGGAAGCCGTCGCGGCAGGGATGCCGCTCCCACACGTGCCAGGATCACTGTGGGGGCGTGCTCATGCTCCGGTCGACCTCCGTCAGCGCATCGTCGCCTCCCACCGTGCCCGGGAAGACAACACCGGGCCGGTCCGGGAACACCGGGAGGGACGCGGGGCGGCGCACCACGGGACCG
>NZ_JAIFKJ010000626.1:0-1665 GCF_019695415.1 Thiohalocapsa sp. | reverse complement strand
GCCGCGCGCCACCGGTCGCTGGGGGGGCGGCATCCTTGCCGCGACGTCCAGCTGGCGGGGCTCTGGAAACCGTCGCGGCAGGGATGCCGCTCCCACGCGCCGCGATCACTGTGGGGCCGTGCTCATGATCCTGTAGACCTCGGTCAGCGACTCATCGCCGCCGACATTGCCGGGGAAGATCACCACCGGCAGGTCCGGGAAGCGCGGGTGGTCCGCCGGGCAGCGCACCACGGAACAGCCGGCTCGCACCTGGCCCAGCACCCGGGCGGTGGTGAGCGCGAGGCCCTTGCTCAGGGTATCGTTGGAGGTGATGCCGCCCTTGCTGATGAGAAAGCCGATGTCCGGAGGCAGGCTCTGCACGATGCGCACCAGGAGGTCCGACACCTGCTCGCCGAAGACCAGGCGCTCGGCCTTGCTTGGGAAGCGGTGCTCGCCGCGGCTGGTGTAGAGCACCGCACCACGGCCCTCGGCCGCGGCCGCCTCCACACCGGCGATTAGGTCCGCAATCAGTGCGTCGGGCGCCTCCAGTCGGCCCAGGTCCACCTCCAGCGCAGCAATGTCAGTATTGCCGGTCAGATGTTCCAGCTGACGAGTCGACTTGCCGACATGGCTGCCCATGAGCACCACACCAGGGCGCACGCTGCGGGTGAACTGCCCCATGTCGGCGGGCGCGACCGGCTGGGGTGGAAGTGCGGCGAGGGAGGTCAGCAGGCTCGCGGCGCTGCGGAACAGGAAGCGCTTGCCCTGGGCCGTCGCGGCGAGCACGGCGGCGGCGAAGGCGTCGAGGTCCGACTGCTGCTCCGCGTCCACGGCACAGCAGGCGTTGCCGGCCAGGTTCAGCAGCCTCGCCGTCAGCCGGTCCTGGTCTCCACGCAGGTCGTCGAGCCCGAAGTGCTCCACCGCCCCCGCCGGGATACGACCGCCGGTCTTCTCTTCGACGTAATCGGGCAGGAAGGCCGTGCTGAAGCCGAACACCGAGTCGCGGGCAAACTCGGTCTCGTGCACCGGCACGGGCTGCTCATCGACGATGAGATAGTGCGTGCCGCCGCGGGTGATGCGCCCGCCCTCGAAGAAGGCCGGCACCAGGAAGTGGGCGTCGAAGGGGCCGAGCTCGGCGGCGATGACGTCTGTTTCCACGGGATAGTGGCCGCGGAGCGTGCTGTCCGAACGGCTCAAGATGACGGGCTGCACCGGCGCGCCGGCGGCCTCCAGGTCCGCGAGCGCTAGGCGCAGGTTGACGCAAATATCCCGCGTTACCGTTGCCGCACGATCCGCATCCATGCCGCGGGTGTTGCTGAGCACGAAGAACAGCGGGGAGTCGTCTTTTAATGCCCGGGTCAGCGTGCGCACGTCCCAGCGGGTCAGCAGCAGACAGCCGTGGACGGTCTGCGAGCCGGTGGGGTCGTCGTCGATGGCAACAATCTTGACTGTTGGGACGGTCATATTCACTCGGGGCCGGGAGTTTCTTGAGCGATCGGAGCCTTTTCAAACACGGGGCCGAGGGCCGAGGGAAAGCCGGCAGCCGCTCAGCCCCCAGCCCTTGCCCCGAAGCTAACGCCCCAAGAGTCGCTCAACACGCCCGACCAACGCCTCGCCCGTGATGCCGTTGTAAGCCATAATCTCCGCCGGGCTCGCGGTGGTCTCGCCACGCTGCCAGGCGATGAG
>NZ_JAIFKJ010000527.1 GCF_019695415.1 Thiohalocapsa sp. | reverse complement strand
CAAGGCCAAAAAATTGCAAAGCGTAAGGGCAAGCAATATCGCGAGTATCGCCCCGCCAGCAGCGGCGAGGACGCCGATCATTGCCGGCTTTCCAAACTCGAGGCGTTTTTCGAAAAGCACGAAACGGGGGTTTTCGAACCCCATTAGAATAGGGCCGATCGCCAGCCATTGCAGTACAGGCTTGACCGTCGGGTCACGGAACAAATCGGCTGCAGCTTCCGCGGACGCGAAGATGATCGCACCGAGGAAAAGGCCGCGCAATGCAGTGAGCGTGAAAGCGGTGTTGAAATGAGTGTCGTGCAGCTGTTCGTGGCGAATCAGCGCGGCGCCCATCGGCAGCCGAGTAAGCGCCTCGGACAGCCCGAGAACAAAGGTTGCCGCAGCGATGATGCCGAAATCTTCAGGGCCGAGTAAGCGTGCGAGTATAGGGAGGTTGATAAGCCCGACGCCGCGGAGCAGGATCTCCCCAAGAACCAAGAGCGCGGCTCCTCGCCCGACACGCGTCGAAATATCGGAAGCGCTGCTCATGCGTAGGCTGGTTCACTGCGGGGCTGTTCGCCAATCGCTCCGTGGCGCACTGCCTGAACGGCTAGGCGTCCATGCTTGAGCTTTTGTGACGCTGGGAAGGGCGGTCAGGTGGTCCGACCGGGTGTCCCGCCTTCGGCCCACGAAAAGGCTAAAATGCGTCAAGGTAGGCGCCGAGGAATCCATCCAGGTCCGCCTGCGGCAGGTGATTAATCCCCGCCGCCGCCTTACGGCCTCCGCCCGTTTCGAACTGCCGACACAGCGCGTCCGCCCCGTCGCGGGTACTGAGCGGTGCGCGGACACTGACCACGTAGCCGCCGTCGTCGCGCTCGGTGAGCATGGCGTGGGCGCGTTCCGGCTCCGCCTGGGCCAGCGCGTTGGCGTAGACGCCGCCGACTCGCCGGGCCCAAGGCGCGGCGGGCAGCATCACGTAGGTATGCCTTGGTCCCGGGTGGATCAGCTCGGCCGACTCGGCGCGGGCCATGTCGTCTCGATAGCCGTCTCGGAGCTGGTCGAAGGTCGGATCCGCGCGGGCAAACTCCAGCGGATCTGCATAGGGGGCAAGACTGCGAAAGAGCGCATCCGGCGCAAAGTGAAGGTCTGCCACCGTGGCGCCGTAGCTGTTGTAGTTGATCAGTATGCCAAGCTCGCGGAGCAGCGCGAGGTCCGCATCACTCAGCCCCAAGGGTGCGGCGGCGCGTGCTGCGGCTTCGTCGAAGTTGTCGCCGAAGGTACCGACAACGGCCCAAGCCCGCTGGGCGCCGCCCAGGTACTCGTCCACCAGCAGCGAGGTGCCCTTGTCGGGCAGGGTCTCGATATGGATATCGAGGGCAGGATGCGTCGGGATGTGCCCCGGATAGTGGTGGTCGAAGTACCGAATAGAGGCGCCGCCTTCCAAGAGCGCGACGCACGCATCACGGTTTTTGTCGAAGGAGATGTCGAGCACTGTCAGGCTGTCGCCGGCACGCGCCGGCACGCGCCCGACCAGCGCGATATCCCGCTTGACACCGGTCACGAGCACGGAGTCCCGCGGCTCGTTCAGATACAGCTGCTGCAGGGCGCAGATGCCGTCGGCATCGCCGTTGAAGACGTCGTACAGTGCCATGGGACTTGCTTGCTGGGCCATTTGGCTGGTCGGCGCGCAGATTACCTGCGCGCGGCGCAAAAGGCGAATGCGCGCTGCACGCGGTGCCCCCACTGGGCGGCTGCTGATGCTGCAAGGCCCCAACAATTGGACGCCTCCTGTATCGAATCCCTATACTTAAGGGTTTGGCAAGCGCGGTGCTGAAAGGACTCATAGCCCCTGATCCGCATAGAGACGGCGCCGGCCACGGCCCCGCGCAAGCCACTTCATCCTAAGCGGAGCAAGCCATGGCCGCCTACGAGCGCGTCGATGAGCGCCGAGATCTGCGCCCAGGCCTGGGCGCACAGGTGCCCCCGATTGTGCGCCAGAACCTGCTGAATCTCGACCAGCGCGGCTGCGAGGGCCTGGCGCAAACCCTCGGCTGCAAGCCTTTTCACGGCCGCAATCTGTTCAAGTGGATCCACAAGCATGGCGTCGACGACTTCGACGCCATGACGGACCTACCCAAGGCCTTCCGTGCGCGCCTTGCCGCCGAGGCAAGCATCCCCCGCCTGCCGGTTGCCGCCGAGAAGCCCTCGGCAGACGGCACCGTGAAGTGGCTTCTGGAGCTGCCGGACGGTCAGCGTGTAGAGACGGTATTCATTCCAGAGGAACGGCGCACGACGCTCTGTGTCTCGTCCCAGGTGGGCTGCGCGCTGGACTGCGCCTTCTGCGCCACCGCGCGCCAGGGCTTCAACCGCAACCTCAGCGCCGGCGAGATCATCGCCCAGGTCCGGCACGCGGTGCAGCGCATCGGCCGGGCGCCGAGCAACATCGTGCTGATGGGTATGGGCGAGCCGCTGGCCAATTTCGACGCTGTTGTCACCGCCACGGACGTGATGCGGGACGACCTGGCCTACATGCTGTCGAAATATCGGGTGACCCTGTCGACGTCCGGCATCGTGCCGAATATCTACCGCCTCGCAGAAGTCAGCGATGTCGCGCTGGCCGTGTCCCTGCATGCGCCGGACAACGCCCTGCGGGATGAGCTGGTCCCCATCAACCGCAAGTACCCGCTGGAGGAGCTTATCCCAGCGTGCCGCGCCTACCTGCGGGGCGACACGCGCCGGCGCATCACCTGGGAGTACGTCATGCTCGATGGCGTCAACGACAGCATCGCCCACGCCAAGGCGCTGATTCGGCTGCTTGAGGGCACGCCGTCCAAGGTGAATCTGATCCCGTTCAATCCATTCCCCGGCAGCGGCTTCGAGACCAGTCCGCCGGAGCGGGTGGACGCCTTCCGTCAGCGCCTGCTGCGCGCAGGACTGGTGGCGACGACGCGCAAGACGCGGGGTGATGAGATCGCCGCGGCCTGTGGGCAGCTGGTTGGGCGAGTACAGGATCGTCGCCGGCGCGTGCCCGCCATGTCACAGGCGGTGGCATTGCGACCATGATGACCTGCTCAGCAGCCCGCCCCGCACTCGCCGCTTTGCTGCTCTGTGGGGCTCCCATCCTCGCCGGCTGCGGCGGCGCCGAGGCCAAGCGGCAGGCAGCGGGCCTTGAGCCCGGTGCGAGCCCGGCTGACCTCTACGTGAACATGGCCGTCGCCTACTATCAGCGCGGCCAATTCGATGCCGCCTTGGAGCGGGGACTGCGTGCGGTCGATGAGGACAAGCGCAACGCTGACGCGCACTACGTGCTGGCCATCATCTATCAGCGCCTGGGCAAACAGGCCGATGCGGATCGCCACTTCGACAAGGCCCTGCGCCTGGATCCGAAGAACCCGGAATACCTCAACGCCCGCGGCACCATCCTCTGCACCCGCGGCCGCTACGACGAGGCCCTCGAGCAGTTCAAGGCCGCCGCGGCCAATCCGCTCTACGCCACGCCGGAGGTCGCACTGACGAATGCGTCCGACTGTGCGCGGCGCGCCAAGCGCAGCACCGATGCCGAGCGTTATCTGCGCGAGGGGCTGTCCCGCAACGCCAACTACCCGCCGGCGCTGCTCGCCATGGCCAGGCTCAACTACGAGCGCGGCCAATATCAGGCGGCACGCGACTATATTGCCCGCTACGGGCGCCTGGGGCGGGCCACGCCCGCGGCGCTGCTGCTCGCCCACCGGATCGAGGCGAAGGTCGGCAACAGCAGCTCGGCCGAGGCTCTCGCCGACACCCTGCGCCGGCAGTATCCGGATGCACCCGAGGTGATGGAGCTCTAACCAATCGCCCACGCCTCGCTGTTGTCCGCAACCCACAACGTCCGAAGTCCAACCGCCCATGCCCGAGCGACTGCAAGCGATCCGCGGCATGCACGATGTGCTGCCGGAGCGTGCGCCGATTTGGCAGCACCTGGAAGACACCGCCCGCGCCGTCATCGAGGGCTACGGCTACCGCGAGATGCGCACGCCGCTGCTGGAGCCCGTGGAGCTGTTCAAGCGCTCCATCGGCGAGGTGACAGACATCGTCGAAAAGGAGATGTACGCATTCGAGGACCGCGGCGGCGACCGCCTGGCACTACGCCCCGAGGGCACCGCGAGCTGCGTGCGCGCCGCCATCGAGCACGGCCTGCTCGACCAACCCCAGCGCATCTGGTATCGCGGCCCCATGTTCCGGCGCGAGCGCCCGCAGCGCGGGCGTTACCGCCAGTTCCATCAGATCGGCGTCGAAGTGTTCGGACTCACGGGGCCCGACATCGACCTCGAAGTCATCGCCATGACTCATCGACTGTGGCGGGCGCTGGGCCTCTCGGACCTGCGCCTGGAGCTGAACAGCCTCGGCGATACCGACGAGCGCATGCACTACCGGGCTGACCTCGTGGCGCACCTGCGCGCCCACGAGGCGGCGCTCGACGACGACAGCCGCCGGCGTCTACAGACCAACCCACTGCGAGTGCTGGACAGCAAGAACCCAGACCTGGCTCCAGTCATTGCCGCGGCGCCCAGCCTGCTGGACTACCTCGGCCAGACAAGCCGTGCCCACTTCGATGGCGTCTGCGCCGGGCTGGATGCCGCCGGCATCGCTTACCGCATCAATCCGCGCTTGGTGCGGGGCTTGGACTATTACAATCGCACCGTCTTCGAATGGATCACCGACGCCCTCGGCGCCCAGGGCACCGTCTGCGCGGGCGGACGCTATGATGGGCTGGTGGCCCAGCTGGGCGGTCGCGAGACGCCGGCGGTGGGCTTTGCGATGGGGACCGAGCGCCTGCTCGACCTCATCGATACCAGTACACTGCGTATCGGGCCGGACGCTTACCTGGTGGCTCTTGGGGAGGCCGCGGCCGCCGCGGCACCGGCCCTCGCCGAGCGCTTACGCGACGCCGTACCTGGACTCAAGCTCCTGAGCCATTGCGGCGGCGGCAGCTTCAAGAGCCAGTTCAAGAAGGCGGACAAGAGCGGTGCCCAGCTGGCGCTCATTCTCGGCGACGAGGAGGCCGCCGCCGGCACCGTCTCCTGCAAGCCGCTGCGCAGCGGAGGCGAGCAGCGTACGCTGACCTTTGAAGAGACTGTCGCCGCCCTGCGCGAGGCATGCACGACACGCTGACGCCGCCGCGCGCCCGCCGGCGCGGCAAGCCGCAACAGATGACAAGCACATCGCTCATACCACGGAGCAGTCATGGCAGAGCTGGACACTGACGAAGAAAAAGTCGAAGCCATCAAGCGCTGGTGGAAGGCCAATGGCCTCGCCGTCATCGGCGGCGTCGTCATCGGCCTCGGCGCCGTTATCGGCTGGCGCAGCTGGGTGGAATACCGCACCAACCTGGCTCAGCGCGGCAGCATCGCCTTCGAGCAATTGCTGATGACCGCTGAAGCCGGCGACACCGCATCCGCCGAGAAGCAGGCGGATGCCATCGTCGACACGTTCGCCTCCACACCCTACGCCATGTTCGCCGAGCTCACCCGCGCGCAACTGGCACTCCAGGCCGGGGATTCCGCCGGCGCCGAGGCCGCCCTGCGCGAGGCCATGGATCGAGCGCCCGACACGGCCCTCGCGAGCCTCGCAGCGCTGCGCTTGGCACGGGTGCAGATCGACCGCGGTGAGCTTGCAGCCGCCGCCGACACCATTGACCGTCACGGCGGCAACGCCGCGTTTGCCGGCGATTTCGCTGCGTTGAAGGGCGACATTGCCGCCGCCGAGGGCCGGGTCGAGGACGCCCGTGCGGCCTACCGGGACGCCCTTGATGGCGGTGCCGGCAACGCGCGGGTCATCGAGCTCAAGCTCCAGGACCTGCCCGCGGACGAGGCGTCATGACCCCGCGGGCGGTATCCAACGGCGGCCAACGGCGGTCGCTGACCCGGGTCGCCTGCGCCGCAGTGGCGGTGCTCGTGCTCGGCGGCTGCGCGCAACTACCCTGGCTCGGGGGTGAGCGCGACCCGACGCCGCCGACACCGCTTGACAAGAAAATGGCACAGCGGGCCACGCCGCAAGTTCTTTGGAAGACCCGCATCGGCAAAGGCACCGACGAGCGTCAGCTCCGCCTGCAGCCCGCTGTCGCCGGTGGGCGGGTCTACGCGGCGGACGCGAGCGGTGTCGTCGCCGCCCTTGCTGCCGCCGACGGGCGCGTGATCTGGGAGCGCAAGACCGCCTTCCCGTTCAGCGGCGGCCCCGATGTGCAAGGCGACACCCTGGTGCTGGGCTCGACCGACGGCGATTTGGTGGCCTACTCCACGCGCAACGGCAGCCAGCTGTGGCGCGCGCAATTGGACAGCGAGGTCGTTTCCATCCCGCGCATCATCAGGGACCTGGTGCTGGTGCATACCGTGGACGATACCCTCTATGCGTTCGCAGTGGCGGATGGTGCTGAGCGCTGGCGGTACAGTTTTCCCGCGCCGGTGCTGACGCTGCATGGCACCAGCTCTCCGGTCCCCACCGCCGAGGGCGCGATCGTCGGGGTGAGCGGCGGGCGCCTGGTGCATCTCGAGCTCGAGCGCGGGCTCCCGCTGTGGGAGGCCGTCATCACCCCACCGCGCGGGCGCAGCGAGCTGGAGCGCATCGCCGACTTGGACGCGGACCCTGTGGTGGTGGGCGGTACGGCTTATGTGGCCACCTACAATGGCGATCTCGCGGCCGTCGACGTCGCCACGGGCGATGTCCTGTGGCGCCGCGAGCTGTCGGCACATGCCGGCTTGAGCGCTGACGAGCGCGCCCTCTACATCACCGACTCGGACGACAACCTGTGGGCGGCCGATCCCACGGACGGCGCCGGCCTATGGCGCCAGGAAGGTCTCCGTTACCGGCGTGTGACGGCCCCCGCGCTGCTCGGGAACTACCTTGCCGTTGGTGATCTGGAGGGTTATGTACATCTGCTCTCGCGCCGCGACGGCGCGCTGCTCGGCTTCGAGCGGGTCAGCAAGGCCCGCATCGGGCACCGGCCGGTCGTCGCCGGCGCTGTGGCCTTTGTCTATGCCAACGACGGTACCGTCGCCGCGCTGCGCCCGAGCACCACAAGTGCTGCCGGCGGCGCCGCGGCGGTTGCCTCGCCTGATCTCGATCGGGACGAGC
>NZ_JAIFKJ010000119.1 GCF_019695415.1 Thiohalocapsa sp. | reverse complement strand
CACTTGGCGCTCGCCCATGGCCTCCAGCAGCGCGGATTGGACCTTGGCTGGTGCCCGGTTGACCTCGTCCGCGAGCAGTAGGTTATGAAAGATCGGGCCGTGGTCGAAACGGAAGGAGCCGTCGGCCGGGCGGTACACTTCTGTGCCGGTGAGATCCGCGGGCAGCAGATCGGGCGTGAACTGGATGCGGTGGAAATCCGCCTCGATCCCATCCGCCAACGCCTTGATGGCGCTGGTCTTGGCGAGACCGGGAGCGCCTTCCACCAGCAGATGGCCGCCGGCAAGCAGAGCTACCAGCAACCTGTCCACAAGGGTCTGCTGGCCTAGGATTTGGGCGCCGAGGCGCCGGCGCAGCGCCATGACCTCGGCGTGGACAAGGTCGTCCGGGGCATCCTCGCGCATGGCCGCTTGCTGGTGGTCTCGCATGGCGTCGCCGCTGGTCGGGGTGTTACGTGTGGAAGTGATGAGTGCGTGGCATGGGCGCTGAGGCCGCCCTCAGGCTTGCACCTCACGCCCGTCGATGAAGGCGAGCGCACGGTCGATGCGCCGCAGTACGGCTTCCTTGCCCACCAGCCGCAGCGTCACGTCGATACCGGGGGAGGCGGCGCGGCCTACCACTGCCACACGCAGCGGCTGCGCCACCTTGCCCATGTTGAGCTCCAGCGCGTCGGCAACGCGCTCGACAACGCGATGCAGCTCCGCATCCTGCCAATCTGCTAGGGCCAGCATATCGAGCTCTGCACGCAGGCGTGCGAGGGGCTCGCGCGCGACCGGACGCAGGTGCTTCTTGGCCGCCGTCGGCTCGTAGTCGTCGAACTCCCGATAACAGAACGCACTGATCTCGGCGAGCTCCACCAGTGTCTTGGCACGCGCCGCCTGAGCCTCTACCACGTCCACCAGATCCGGTCCGGCACTCGGGTCGATGTCGAGATGACCGAGATGCGGGCTCAACAGCCGCGCAATGCGCTTCGGATCACCATGCTGAATGTAGTGTTGATTCAGCCAGTCCAACTTGTCGGTGTTGAAGGTGGACGCGGCTTTGTTGACATCGGTGATATCGAAAAGCTCGATAAGCTCGTCGAGCGAGAACACCTCTTGATCGCCATGCGACCATCCGAGCCGCACCAGGTAATTGATGAGCGCCTCCGGCAGGTAGCCTTGGTCCCGGTACGCCACCACGCTGACGGCGCCATGGCGCTTGGACAGCCGGCTGCCATCCGCGCCGAGGATCATCGGCACATGCGCATAGCGCGGCGGCTCGAAGCCCAGCGCCTGCAGGATGTTCATCTGGCGCGGCGTGTTGTTGACGTGGTCGTCGCCGCGGATGACGTGGGTGATGCCCATGTCGGCGTCGTCCACGACGACCGTCAGGTTGTAGGTGGGCGAGCCGTCGCTGCGGCGCAGGATGAGGTCGTCCAGCTCTTCGTTGGCGAAGGGGATGCGCCCGCGGATGAGGTCATCCACCACCACAGCGCCGTCCAGCGGGTTGCGAAACCGCACCACATGCGGCTGCTCCGGGTCTACCTGGCGGGCGCGGCAGTGGCCGTCGTAACGCGGCTTTTGCTTGGCCGCCATCTGCATGTCGCGGATTCGCTCGAGGCGCTCCTTGGGGCAGTCGCATCGGTAGGCAAGACCGCGGTCCAGGAGCCCGTCGATGACGGCGTTGTACCGCTCGAAGCGGTCAGTCTGATAGAAAGGACCTTCGTCATAATCGAGGCCGAGCCAGCTCATGCCCTCGAGGATGGCGTTCACGGACTCCGCCGTGGACCGCTCCAGATCGGTATCCTCGATGCGCAGCACGAACTCGCCGCCGTGACGGCGCGCGAAGAGATAACTGAAGAGCGCCGTGCGTGCGCCGCCCACGTGCAGGTAGCCGGTGGGAGACGGAGCGAAACGGGTGCGAACGGTCATCTGGGAGCTGCGGACGGCTGGGCGGGCACCGGGCCCGGGCTTGGACTGGGCCGGCATTCTAGCAGAGCCCGCCGGCGTTGCCCGGCATGCCCTGATTGGCGACAGTGGGGCAACACCAGGCACAACGCACGCCGGCGCAGCAGCAGCGCGCCGACAGGAGCGGCGCCCAAGCGCCAGCGCTGCGATAATGGCCGGTCGACGGTCGCGGCTTTTGAGCGCCACATGGGGATTCGGCCCTGGCATACGCCAGTCGCCAAACACGTATCTGCACTGAGGATTCTCGATGAATACCAACCGTACGCTGGCCCTGGCCCTGGCAGGCCCCGGACTCCTGCCCATCCTCGCTGGTCCCCTGCTGCCCGGGGGCGAGCGCGCGGCCGTCAACGACCCGCCGCGCACCGGGCCCCTCCCGGACCCAGACCGACCAGCTGCCGGCCCCACCCTGGCCCCGCCCCCGACACGCGGCCCCAGCCGGCCGCCCCACCGACACCGAGCCCGCCC
>NZ_JAIFKJ010000180.1 GCF_019695415.1 Thiohalocapsa sp. | reverse complement strand
CGCGACGGGGCCCCCCCCCCCGAACCCGCGCACCGCCACCGGCTGCTCGTCACCGTCGAGGAGAACGGCGTCGCCGGCGGCGCCGGCTCCGCCGTCAGTGAACTCCTCGCCGGGCACGGCGTCGGAATCCGCTGCCTGCACCTCGGCCTGCCGGACGCCTGCATCGAGCAGGGCGGCCACGACGAACAGCTCGCCGCCTGCGGCCTCGACGCCGTCGGCCTCGAGCAGGCGGTGCGCGGGCAGATGGCGGCGCTCGACCTCGAACCGGTCCGGCTCAGGCGGCAGGGCATGCAGGCGGTTTGACCACTGACAACGACCGTTGTTGGTTGGTCCGACGCGGAGCGGGGCACTAGAACCGAGTTATTAAGGGACACGTCAAAACAAGGTAAACACTGTAGTCAGCTATTGATAAGGGTGAGAGCGCGAGGGAGGCCCGGCAAAAAAGAGGGGACCCTCAGCGCTCGGCAGGTAAGCGTGAAGCTTACCCGGTGAACCCGGCGAATGGGAGGTGTCCCCATGGCTAAGCGTAGATACAGCACGGTGAAATGCAAGCAGGTCGACTGGGCGGTGTGGGCCGAGGCGATCGGCGGGAAGCGGGCGGTGTTTGCGGTGGATGTGGCCAAGGAAAAGTTCGTGGCCAGCTTGCAGGTGGCGGGCGGACGCACCCTGGTGCGGGTGAGCTGGTCGCACCCGCGCGAGACGCTTGCCTTGCTCTCGGGGTTGGAGGTGTGGGCGCAGGCGGCGAGTACATTGGTCGTGGTGATGGAATCCAGCGGTGTGTACGGCGACGCGTTGCGTTGGCAACTCCAGCAGCGCGGTATCGATGTCCACCGGGTCAGCGCCAAGCGGGTACACGACAGTGCCGAGGTGTACGACGGTGTGCCGAGCCTGCACGACGCCAAGGCCACCGAGCTGATCGGCAAACTGTATTGGGAGGGCCTCAGCGCCCCCTGGCCGATCGTCTCCGAGGCGCGTCGCGAGCAGCTCGTGCACCTGCGTCGGCTCGAGCAAGCCAAGGCCCGTGTGCAGCGCGAGCGCAACCGCCTCGAGGCCCTGCTCGCGCGCCACTGGCCGGAGCTGCCCGACCTGCTGAGTCTGGGCAGTGCCTCGCTGCTGCGCCTGGTGGCCACCTACGGCGGGCCGGCACCGCTGTCCTTGCTGCGCGGTGGTGCGCGCAAGCTGCTGCACGAGGTCGGCGGGCGCCTGCTCACGCAGGAGAAGATCGAGGCGGTGCTCGCCAGCGCCGAGTGCACGCTGGGCATGCCCTGCACGCCGGGCGAGCGCGAGCAGCTGCGCTGGCAAGCCGAGCAGGTCATCGAGGCGCAACGCGAGAAGCGCCAAGCCGAGCGCCGGCTGGTGCGCGAGCACACCCCCGAGGACAACCTCCAGCCCATGCGTGAACGCCTTGGCCAGGTCACCAGTGCCGTGCTCCTGGCTACCCAAGGCGACCCCAGGAGTTACCCGAGCGCGGCGAGTTACTGCAAGGGCATCGGGCTCAACCTCAAGGAGCACAGCAGCGGCAAGCACCGAGGGCAACTCACCCTCACCAAGCGCGGTCCCGCCCTGGCGCGCTTCTACCTCTACTTCGCCGCCCTGCGCCTGATCGCACGCGACCCCGTCATCAAACGCTGGTACGCCCTCAAGACCGCGCGCCCCGGCGCGGTCAAAATGAAGCAGGTCATCGAACTCATGCGCAAGCTCGCCAAAGCCTTCTGGCACCAGGCCAATGGGCACGACTTCGACGTCGAGCGCCTGGTCAACCTCAAGGCCCTCACCGACGCCTGAACGGCGCCATCTGCACCAACGCAACACCGCGCGAGGCCACCGACATGCACAGCTGATCGCAGCACCGATGCGCTCCTGGTTCGTCCCGAGCGTCGACCTCCGATCCACCCTCAGACCCCGTAGGTCCCACCGTAGTCATCGAGGCGACGCCCGGGATGTCCCCCGGACCCCATACCCAATGCAACTGATTCGATGCCGCAGCGCGGACATCCCATGCGGGAGGTTAGGTCAACCCCGGGCGGTGCACATCCGGACGGGCCACAGCGCACCCGAACCACCGCGGCGTGAATGTGGACAGGCTCATCATGATAGGTTTTCTCTATCGATGGGCTTGGCAGATTCGCGCGGAGAAGAAGATAGATAAAACCTGTTTGACTTCTGTATGGGAGGGTGGACAAGCGCAGCGGTTCCACCTCTTCCAAGCGCAGCGGTTCCACCTCTCCTACTAAGCGACGCGCCCCAACTCGCCCGCACTCCACGATCAGCCCCGGACCAGCACGCCCACGCGGACCGACTCACACCAGCCGAACGCGGCCGATTGCCGGCGGGGCTTGGGCGAAACGGGCGTCCCGGCTCCAAACCGGGCAGTCGAGTGCATCCGCCAGGGCCAGATAGGTCGCGTCGTAGG
>NZ_JAIFKJ010000226.1 GCF_019695415.1 Thiohalocapsa sp. | reverse complement strand
CTAGAGCAGCGACATCTGGCAGCCAACCGGCCGCGGCGGCCGAATCAGGAGCCCCCATGGACATCGCCCAGGCGAACGAGGAATTCGGCATCGCTGGTGTGCTCAGCATCTGCGCCGGTGCCGGCGGCTTTCCCGTGATCTGCATCGACAACGAGCACGCCCAGGCGGAGATCTGCGCCTACGCCGGGCAGGTGCTGTCCTATCGTCCGGGGCCGGAGCAGCAGGATCTGCTGTTCGTGAGCGAGCATGCCCATTTCCAGCCGGGTAAGGCCATCAAGGGCGGCATTCCCGTGTGCTGGCCCTGGTTCGGGCCGGACCCCGAAGCCAGGGGAAGGCCGGATCACGGTTTCGTGCGCGGGCGCCATTGGCGACTCCTCGCCACCGAGGCGATGGTGGACGGCGGCACCCGGGTTCGCCTCGGCTGCCGCGACGACGAGGCCACCCGCGCGCTCTGGCCGCACCCTTTTGCACTGGAGATCGAGGTGATGGTTGGAGAGTCATTGGATGTGGCGCTCGTCAGCCGCAATACCGGCGACCTGCCCGTCACCATCACCCAGGGCCTGCATACCTATTTCAAGGTGGGCGATGTGCGCCGGGTGCAGGTGCTCGGCCTCGCCGGGCACGAGTACATCGACAAGGTGGCCAGCATCGCGCCCGACCGAGCGCCGGCTGACCAAGTCGATGTACGCGTCAAGCAGTCCGGCCCCATCAATTTCGACGGCCCGGTGAACCGCATCTACCTGGACACGACAGGCCGGCTTATCGTGGACGATCCCGCACTCGGCCGGCAGATTCGTATTGACCGAGAAGGCAGCCGCTCCGCCGTTGTCTGGAACCCCTGGGTAGTGCAGTCGCAGCAAATGGGCGACTTCGGCGATGACGAGTACTTGGGAATGGTCTGCGTCGAGACCACCAATGCCGCCAACGATGCGGTGACCGTCCCCGCCGGTGCGAGTCACCGCATGGCGAGCCGCTACAGCATCGTGCATGACTGAGGACACAGACGCCGCCACCGACGGTCCAGCCACCCCGCCCGCGGCCGACAGCCCCGCGGAGCGCCACTGGGCGCAATGGCTCGAGTGGGCCGCGGACAATGGGGTTGCCGTACCTGAAGCTGCGGACTTCCAGCGCGCCAGGCAGCAGGTTTGGGCGGCAAGTGAGTACGCGGCGCTCACCGCGGCCCGCAGCCCCGAGACACTGGCCCGCCTGATCGCTGACAGTGCCCTGGCGCGGGCGCCGGCTGACGGAGAGCTCGAAGCGCTGCTCGGTAAGGCGCTTGAGCATTTGTCCACTGACATCGCCGACGAGCCCGAGCTTGCCCGGGTGCTGCGGCGCTTTCGGCGCACACAGATGTTGCGCATCGTCTGGCGGGACCTCGCCGGCTGGGCTGATCTCGACGAGACGCTGGAGAGCCTGACGGCGCTCGCCGACACCTGCATACAGCGCGCCCTGCATCTGCTCACCGCCTGGACAGAGGCCGAGCTGGGCGTGCCCGAGGATGCCCAAGGCCGCCGTCAGCGGCTGCTGGTGCTCGGCATGGGCAAGCTCGGCGCCCGCGAGCTCAACATGAGCTCCGACATCGACCTCATCTTCGCCTTCCCGCACACCGGCGAGACCCGCGGGGGGCCGCGGGCACTCACCAACGAGCAGTTCTTCACCCGCCTTGGCCAGCGCCTGGTGCAGGCGCTGGACCAAGTCACCGTGGACGGCTTCGTCTTCCGCGTGGACACCAGGCTCAGACCCTTCGGCAGCGCCGGTCCGCTCGCCATGAGCTTCGATGCCATGGAGGGCTACTACTACACCCAGGCTCGGGAGTGGGAGCGCTACGCCATGACCAAGGCACGGGTCGTGGCGGGTCCCACGGGGCCGGCGAACGAGCTGATGGCGCAGCTGCGGCCCTTTGTCTACCGACGCTACCTGGATTTCGGCGCCATCGAATCCCTGCGCTCGCTCAAGGTGATGATCAGCCGGGAGCTCAAGCGCAAGGGCATGGAGCACAACATCAAGCTCGGCCCCGGCGGTATCCGCGAGATCGAGTTCATCGGCCAGTCCTTTCAGCTGATCCGCGGCGGCCGCGAACCGGAGCTGCGTATTCGTGCCATTCAGCCTGTCCTCGAGCTTCTCGGCGAGAAGGGCTTGCTGAGTCCCGCCGATGTCGCGGCGCTGACGTCGGCGTACCGGTTTCTCCGGCTGACCGAGAACCGCCTGCAGGCATGGCAGGACCGCCAGACGCACGTACTGCCGGAGAAGCCCGAGGCCCGGCGGCGGCTCGCCCTGAGCATGGGCTTCGATGACTGGCCTGCCTTCGACGCCGCGCTTTCGGCGCACCGCGAGCGGGTGCAACGCTCCTTCGAGGCCATCTTCGCCGAGCCCGGCCGCGGTGAGCATGCCCTGTCATCGCTCTGGAGCGGTCGGGCGGCGGCAGCGGACAGCGAGGCCCTGCTGGCGACGCATGGTTTTCGTGACCCGGCTGCCGCCGCCAAGGTCATCGCCGGCTTTCGCGATGCCGCAGAGCGCCGGGGCCTGAGCACCCGCGCGGCGGAGCGTCTGGATTACGTGGTGCCCGCTCTGCTCGCCGCCGTCGCCGAGAGCGAGCATCCGGATGTCGCCCTTCCGCGGGTGCTCAGGGTGCTGGAGTCGGTGCTTGGCCGCACTGCCTATCTCGCGCTGTTGTCCGAGCATCCCGACGTGCTGCGACAGCTCGTGCTGCTGAGCGCGAAGAGTCCCTGGTTCGCCGAGCGCACGGCGAAGCAGCCGCTGCTGCTGGACGAGCTGTTGGATCCCCGGCGGCTGTTCGAGCCCCTGCGCCGGGCCGACCTGGAGCAGGAGCTGGACGTACTGCTCGGCACCGTCGGCGACGACGACTTGGAACAGCGCATGGAGCGTCTGCGCCAGTTCGTGCAGGGCAACAAGCTGCGGACCGCCGCGGCGGACATCACCGGTGTCATCCCGCTCATGGTGGTGAGTGACTACCTGACGGAGATCGCCGAGGTAGCCACCGAGCGCAGCCTCGCCATCGCCTTCTGCGATCTCAGCCGGCGCCACGGCCTGCCGCCCGGCACCGAGCTGACCCATCCCGGCATGCTGGTGCTGGGCTACGGCAAGCTCGGTGGTATCGAGCTCGGCTACAACTCAGACCTCGACCTGGTGTTCCTGTACGACGAGGCCCTGACCACCGAAAGCACCGCGGCCACGGCGGACGACCAGCGTCAGGTCAGCGGCAGCCAGTTCTACGTGCGGCTGGCGCAGCGCATCATCCACATCATGACCACGCCGACCTACTCAGGCGTGCTCTACGAGATCGACACCCGCCTGCGCCCGGATGGCGACAAGGGCATGATCGCCCGAACCCTGGCGTCTTTTGCGAGCTACCAGCGCGAGGAGGCCTGGACCTGGGAGCACCAGGCCCTGGTGCGCGCGCGACCGGTGGCCGGCGATACCCGGCTCGCCGAGCGCTTTCAACAGATACGCGCCGAGATCCTGCGGCTGCCTCGGGAGCCGGAGGAGCTGCGCACGCAGGTGCGGGACATGCGTGCCAAGATGCGCGCGAATCTGGACAAGAGCCGGCGCGGGGATGCATCAGCATCAGGGCGCTTCGATCTCAAGCAGGGCGCCGGTGGTATTGCCGATGTCGAATTCATTGTTCAATATTCGGTGCTGCGCTGGGCTGCGGAGCACCCGGAGCTCACGGTCTGGACCGATAACGTGCGCCTGCTGGAGACGCTGGACCGCCTTGCGCTGCTGCCGGGCCACGCCGCGCAGGAGCTCACCGAGGCCTATAAGGCTTTACGCGCAGCCTATCACCGCAACGCGCTGGAGGAGACGCCCGGCGTAGTGCCTGACACCGAGCTGGTGGCAGAGCGTGACGCCGTGGCCCGACTATGGCGGGCCCTGATGGAATGAGGCATGCCAGGTGTCGAGTGTCGGGGGGTCGAGCCGCTCTCCGACGGAACACGGTCCACCCTGAGTGCCTTTGAAGCCAGCCTCGCTGCCGCTGCCGGCCGCTGTAACCTCTGCCTGACGGAGAACTCATTATGACCATGGCCGACCGCGACGGCGTCATCTGGCACGACGGCGTGCTCGTGGACTGGCGAGATGCCAAGACCCACGTGCTGACACACACGCTGCACTACGGCATGGGCGTCTTCGAGGGCGTGCGTGCCTATGCCACCGAGCGCGGCCCGGCCATCTTCCGGTTACAGGAGCACACCAAGCGGCTGTTCAACTCAGCGCATATCCTGGGGATGCGCCTGCCATACGACGCCGAGATGCTCAACGAAGCGCAGCGGGCCACCGTGCGCGAGAACCGGCTCGAGTCCGCCTACATCCGGCCGATGTTCTATTACGGGCCGGAGGGCATGGGCCTGCGCGCGGACAACTTGCAGGTGCACTGTATCGTCGCCGCCTGGCACTGGGGCAGTTACCTCGGCGAGGAGAACATCAAGCACGGCATCCGCATCAAGGTGTCGTCCTTCACGCGACATCATGTCAACATCACCATGTGCCGGGCCAAGGCCAATGGCAACTACATGAATTCCATGATGGCCTTGCAGGAGGCTATCCGTGACGGCTACGACGAAGCGCTGCTGTTGGATGCCGAAGGGTATGTCATGGAGGGCAGCGGCGAGAACGTCTTTATCGTCCGCGACGGCGTCATCTACACACCAGACCTCACCTCGGCGCTCGACGGCATCACCCGCAAAACGGTGATGGTGCTCGCGGCGGAGATGGGTCTGGACGTGGTCGAGAAGCGTATCACCCGCGACGAGGTCTACATTGCCGATGAGGCCTTCTTCACTGGCACGGCAGCCGAGGTGACACCCATCCGCGAAGTGGACGGCCGCGCCATTGGCAGCGGCACCCGCGGCCCTGTCACCGAGCGCCTGCAAACCAAGTATTTCGACGTGGTGCACGGCCGCAGCCCCGAGCACCTGCATTGGCTGACGCCGGTCTGACCCCGCAGCACCGGCACATCCTGGAGCACCGTCGCCGAGCCGATGCCTACCGCCGCACGGTGCGTGCTCGGCGCAGGCACTGCCAATGCCCTGCACACCGAAAGCCGCTGCTGCCCCCGGGCTGTGCCGGACGTGTGGTGCAGCCCCTCAACTCCAGAACCGTGGTCATTCGTCAAGGAGCCCGATTCATGCTGAAGTCGCGACGCGAGCGGACGTCCGAGCCCGCGAGCCCGCCACCGGCGGCTGAGCCGCCGGTGCGCACCGTCACCCGCAAGGACCTGCCGCTGTCCTGCCCCATGCCCGACGCCGAGGTCTGGAACATGCATCCAAGGGTGTATTTGCCTATCGAGGATGATCCCAACCACGAGGCGACCTGTCCGTATTGTGGGGCGAGATATAGGTTGAGTGATGAGTAGCGAGGGGCGAGTATCGAGGGCTGAGGGCTGAGGGCTGAGGGCTGAGGGCTGAGGTCGCACTGTCTCTTTCCTCGAAACTCGCTACTCGAAACGCGACATTAAACAAGCAATGACTGCCGAAGCCTCCGCCGCTGAGACCAACGACTTCGTGTCGTTCGACCTGGCCGAGCCCCTGCTGCGCGGTATCGCCAAGGCGGGCTTCGAGGTACCGACGCCGGTGCAGGCGGCGGTGATTCCTCCGGCGCTGGAAGGTCGAGACCTGATGGCCGCAGCCGCCACCGGCTCCGGCAAGACGGCGGCCTTTCTGCTGCCCATCATGCAACGGCTGCTGGAGGCGCCTGCGCCCCGGGCCGGGTCCCGCGCACTCGTGCTGGTGCCCACGCGGGAGCTGGCCTACCAGGTGCTGGATCATTTCCTGGCTGTCGGCAGTTACACCCGCCTCACGGCAGCCGCCATCGTGGGCGGCGACCCGCGCAACCACCAGGTGAACGCGCTGCGGCGCAACCCGGAGATCCTTATCGCTACACCAGGGCGATTCCTGGAGCATCTGGAAACGGGCGAAGCGGACCTCGCCGACCTGGCCTTCCTGGTGCTGGACGAGGCGGATCGCATGCTGGACATGGGCCTCGCGGAGGACGTCTTCGCGATCGTCGACCGGGCCCCTGCAGCGCGTCAGTCCATGCTCTTCTCGGCGACCCTGCATCGGCGCGGTGTCCCCGAGGTGGCACGGCATCTGCTGCGGGACCCCCTCACCATCACCCTAGACCACCACCGCAGCGCCCACCCAGACATCGAGCACCAGTTTGTCCGTGCTGACGACCCGACCCACAAAGCGCGTCTGCTGCACCGCTTGCTGACGGAGGCCGAAGACGTCCGCGCTCTGGTGTTCACCAACACCCGAGCCGGCGCCAGGCAGGTGGCGGCGCGACTCGCCGAACTCGACATTCGCTGTGCCGTGCTGCACGGGGAGCTGGATCAGCGCGAGCGCAAGCGTGTCATGGGCCTGTTCCGCGACGGCAGCGTCGCGGTGCTGGTGGCGAGCGATGTTGCTGCCCGCGGCCTCGACGTCCCGGGCGTAGCGCTCGTGGTAAACCTGGACGTGCCCCGAAGTGGCGATGACTATCTGCACCGCAGCGGACGCACCGGCCGCGCCGGGCGCCATGGACTGACCGTGAGTCTCGTGGGCGCTCCGGAATGGAACCGCATGGAGGGCATCGCCCGCTACCTGGGCCTGGAGCTGCGGGAGCGGGTGCTGCACGGACTGGAGGCCCGCTTCAAGGGCTCTCCAAAGCGACGCAAGCCTACGAAGAAGGCCGCGGCCAAGGGCACAGGCAGCCGTGTTGCGGCCAAGGGCAAGGCGAAGGCGGGCGCCAAGCCCAAGCAGCGTGAGCGGGATCGCAAGAATATCGGTAAGCGCCGCCTGCCGTCGGCCACGCCTGCTACGGGGCAGGGTGTCGAGGCGGGCTTCGATCCGCCCAAGCGGCGCGCTTGATGGTCCCGGACACCGGACGCGGAGAGCCTGCATCATGGTGCAGAAACCCAAATCGGGCAGCGATGCGCCGAACCATCTGATGCAGCAGCTGTCTGCTCCGATGCGTTTCGCGCTGGAGGCCCGTGCCCCCTGGGAGCTTGGTGCCGGCCTTGCGGCGCAGCCGTTGCTCACGTTGGCACCGAAGGGGGACGGCCACCCGGTGCTCGTGCTGCCACTCATGTTCGGCAGCGACCTCAACACCCTGCCGCTGCG
>NZ_JAIFKJ010000324.1 GCF_019695415.1 Thiohalocapsa sp. | reverse complement strand
ATGGCGGGGCGTCCTGCCCCGCACGGGAAGCGCCAATCAATCGGCGCTTCCCTAGCCCGCTTGGGCGAATTTTTTCTTTGCAGATGCGTCAAGTTTCATGCGGCAAGTTTGGCCTCGGTGATGAGCCTGTCGAAGGCGGCATCCAGGCGTTTCGCGGCGTCGGCGAGCGGGCGGTTGGGTGCCTTCGGGCAACCGTCGAAGAGTTGCGAGAGGCCGGGGCGCAGGAGACGGGCGTTGAGCTTGGTGAAGAACAACGCGACGCGCTTGCCGAGGTGGGTGACCTCGTAGCGTTGCGTGTGCGGGATGCGGGCGATCAGTCCGTGCAGCCTGAGCCGGCGCAGGTCATAGGTCATCCGTCCTGGCGTGTAGTCCGCCAGCGAGACGCCGAGCAGCGCGGCGACGTGGCCGCGCAGTGCGGCATTGCGGAATCCCTCGGGCAGGAGCACGAACAGGCACAGGGCCTGGAGCAGGGCCATGACGCGGGCATTGCCGAACGGCAAGGCGGCGGCCCGTTGGCCGTCGACGAGACGGGGGCTGTTGACTTGCTCGAAGATCGACTCGGCGAGCCGGCAGTCCTGGCTGATGCGCTCGACCTCGAGCACACGGTGGTTGGCGGCAAAGCCGATGGCCCGCAGGGCAGGCAGGTTGCACAGGCGTCGGCCGAGACCGAAGTCGCGGGTGTCGTTGATGGTCGTCTCGGTGCGCAGTGCCCGTTCCTCCTTGAAGTACTGCTTGATGCGCGTGGACTTGTAGTCGATGTGCAGCGACGGCGTCACGCCGTGGGTGATGACGCGCGTGCGAAAGCGCCCCGGCGTACGCCGGCCGATGCGCCGCTCGAAGATCAGGCTGACCTGCTCGGGGCGGCCGAGGTCGAGATTCTCGCGGATGATCTCCTCGAACAGATGCCGCCCGGAAAGCGGGCGATCGAACACCTGGGTGCGCGCGAACTCCGCCTGCAGGATGGAGATGTCGTAGTCGTAGCCGGCGGCACGATCGGCCGGCGTGAACGGCTGCGGCAGACGCGCCAGCCACTTGCGCACCACCGCCTCGATGCGTGCGGCATCGAGCGTGTCGGCGATCTGTTGCAGACGCCGCGGGTCGTCGCAGCGGTGCACGCCGTTGTCGAGCGCCTCGAAGGCGATGCCCGCGCGGCGTAGTTGACACTTGGCATACTCATGCCCGTTCAGGCAGGCCCGTGCGGTGTAGGGGAAGTAGCCCGAGAACTTGATGAACAACGGCCCGAAGTCGGCGTCGACGAGGTAGAAGTAATAGTGGTTGCACATCACCGTGGAACGGTACAGCCACGGGAAACTGGTGCCGGTGCGCTCGCTGAAGCGCCTGGTGACGCGGAAGGTCGAGCAGCGCTCCTGCGCCACGCCGATGTAGAGCACGCCTTCGCCGGCGTTGAAGGACTTCAGCCGGCGCTGCGTCTCGTCGTCCTTGCGCTGCCCCTTCTCGAAGCGCACGATCTCCACGCCTTCGCGCTTGGCGAACGCCTGCACCGCCGCGGCGAACTCACGCGTCATCGGCGCCATCAGCGTGGTCGAGGCCACCTGCGCTCCACGGTGTCCCTTGAAGAACCCGACCACCCCGCCGCCGGTCTGCAAGCGCGGCTGGTAGAGGTTGAGATAGAGCCGGTCGATGCCTTCGATGTCCAGCCCAACGTGCCCATCCAACAGTTCCGCTACCGTCTGTCCTATCATTGCTCTTGGCCCCGGTTGACACATGGGCGCCATGCCCACCCGCCGCACACGCGGCTATTTCCGGAGCTTAGCCGCTCCATCGAGCAACCGGGGCCACCCCCCCACGGCTCGTTGGTCTGAGGCGAAGCCTCGCTAGACTTGGTCCGAGCACGCGGCCGACGAATCGGTATAACCCCTGGAGGCCTTGGAGCTGAAGACCATCGACGATCTCCTGGTGAGCCCGGAGGAGCGGGTGGAGCTCATCGACGGCGAGATCGTGGGCCGGCCGATGGCACGCGCCGACCACGGCATGGTGCAGGTCACCATGGCGACGGAGCTCGGCGATCTGCCCCGTCGCTCCGGGCCCGGCGGCTGGTGGATCATCACCGAGGTGAGCGTGGCCTATGAGCAGCACCAGTGCCCGAGCCATGACCTCGCCGGCCGGCCTAAGGAGCGCATGCCCGAGCGGCCGCGCGGCGTCGTGGAGCTGACACCGGACTGGGTCTGCGAGATCGTCTCCCCGGGCCACGAGCGCAAGGACACGCTGACCCTGTTCCTGCTCCTGCAACGCCACCGAGTGCCCTACTACTGGCTCATTTGGCCCGAGGACCGCACGCTGATCGTGCATCAGCTGGACGGTGAGCACTATCGCGTGGCCATGACCGTGACGGTGGCTGCCGGAGAGGCGCGGCGGCTGCGCGTCCCACCCTTCGATGACATCGAGGTGGATCTGGGCTACA
>NZ_JAIFKJ010000003.1 GCF_019695415.1 Thiohalocapsa sp. | reverse complement strand
TACTAACATACACGTTTTGGCCCGGCCCCGGCACCGGGTAGTCCGGCCAAATTGGTTATTTGAGGACCATTTTCAGCCATTTCGAGACGCGCGGGGCGGAAGCGGCAAAGGCGCTCGAAGCCGAGGGCATGCTGCCCGCAGGCGCGAATATCGGCGCGGTTTCGGTCGAGCCGCCGCGCGACCCGGCGCATGGCGACCTGGCCACCAATGCCGCGCTGGTGCTGGCCAAGCCGGCGGGGCTAAAGCCGCGCGACCTGGCCGAGGCTTTCAAGGCCAAGCTGGAGACCGGTGAGGGCGTCAAATCGATCGAAATCGCCGGGCCGGGTTTCATCAATATCCGGCTAGAGGACGGCTTCTGGGCCGGGCTGGTGCGCGCGGTGGTGGAGGCCGGTGAGGGGTACGCCCGCAGCGACATCGGCGCGGGCACCAAGGTCAACGTCGAATATGTCTCCGCCAACCCGACCGGGCCGATGCATGTCGGTCATTCGCGCTCGGCCGTGTTCGGGGATGCGCTCGCCAGCCTGCTCGAATTCACCGGCTTCGACGTCACGCGCGAATACTACATCAACGACGCCGGCGCGCAGGTCGAGGTGCTGGCCCGCTCGGCCTATCTGCGCTACCGCGAGGCGCTGGGCGAGGACATCGGCGAGATCCCCGAAGGCTTCTACCCCGGCGATTATCTCGTGCCGGTCGGCCAGGCGCTGGCCGCGGACCACGGCGACGCGCTTCTAAAGGCCGACGAGTCCGAATGGCTGCCGATCGTGCGCGAAAAGGCGGTCGCCATGATGATGGACATGATCCGCGAGGACCTCGCCGCGCTCGGCATCCATCACGACGTGTTCTTTTCCGAGAAATCGCTCACCGAGGACGGCGACATGGTCGCCCAGACGATCAAGGACCTCGAAGCGCAGGGTTACGTTTATCGTGGCCGGCTGGCCCCGCCGAAAGGCAAGCTGCCGGAGGACTGGGAGGACCGCGAGCAGCTTCTGTTCAAGGCCACCGACTTCGGCGACGACACCGACCGCCCGCTGGTGAAGGCCGACGGCAGCTACACCTATTTCGCCGGCGACATGGCCTATCACCGCGACAAGTTCCAGCGCGGCTTCACGCAGATGATCGATGTTTGGGGCGCGGACCACGCCGGCTATGTCAAGCGGATGCAGGCGGCGGTAAAGGCGCTCACGAGAGGCGAGGGCGCGCTGGACGTGAAAATCTGCCAGCTCGTCAAGCTGTTCCGCGGCGGCGAGCCGGTAAAGATGTCGAAGCGCGCGGGCACATTCGTCACGCTGCGCGATGTCGTCGACGAGGTGGGCGCGCCGTCGATGCGGTTCATGATGCTCTACCGCAAGAACGACGCGCCGCTGGATTTCGACTTCGAGAAGGTGCAGGAGCAGTCCAAGGACAACCCGGTCTTTTATGTGCAGTACGCGCACGCCCGGGCGCAGTCGGTGTTCCGCAATGCGCAAGCCGATATCCCGGATCTGGACATCAGCCGGGAGGCGCTGCTTGGCGCGGACCACAACCTGTTGACAGACGAATTCGAACTCGCGCTGATCAAGCGGCTGGCGCATTTCCCGCGCACGGTTGAGGGTGCTGCGCAAGCGCATGAGCCGCACCGAATCGCATTTTATCTACATGATGTCGCAAGTGACTTTCATGCGCTGTGGAATCGTGGCAAAGAGTCGCCACAATCAAGATTCATTCTTGAGCGTAACAAAAATGTAACCATAGCGCGGCTGGCGCTCGTTGCCGCCGTCGCGGATGTGCTGCGGACCGGTCTGGGAATTCTCGGCGTCGAAGCCGTCAATGAAATGCGTTAACGGCGTTCTCGCGCGCCACGCGGCGCGGGCGTTCCGTCAATGCGCCTGAAGGCGCGGCCGGACAGCTTCAAAAACCGTTTTCACGGCGAGGGGAACAATCATGCCACGATCAGACGACTCCAACGGGTTTCCGCCAGGGCGTCTCCGCCGGCCGCACCCTCGGCACCGCGCGCCGGACTGGTCCAGCGACGACTCCGCCGGCAGCGACTGGCGCTACCCCGACCCGGCCGAGCGGTACAGCCAAGGATATGATAGCCCGCCCACGCGCGATCCGTTCGCCGATGAGTGGCAAAGCGGGCCGTCGCGGGATGAATTTGGTGGCGACGACCCATTCCCGGGCGGCGGACAGGAGGCTTCGTGGTCCGAGCAGCATGACCCGTTTGACTGGGATGCGCCCGAGCCGCCAGATGAGAGCGGCTGGCGACCCGCGCCCTACCCTGGCGAGACCCGCGATCATGCCGGCGAATCCTTCTCGGGGCGTGACCCTTGGGGCGCGCAGGACGAACCATTCGATACCCCGCGTCGCAGCGGGCCTCAGCAGCCAGCCGGGCGGGACGACAGCCTGTTCCGCCGCATCGACGGATCGGTGCAGGAGCCAGACCTCTCGGCCC
>NZ_JAIFKJ010000059.1 GCF_019695415.1 Thiohalocapsa sp. | reverse complement strand
CGGTCGTGGGCGGTTTCGCGGGCGGTGGGACCCTCGTCGCGACGGGAAAGGGGTGAGGAGCCGGGGGTCCACGTAGCGCGTGGGCGCTGGGATGGCCGGTTCCGCGAAGCGCCGGCGGCGGCCGTGCCGGTGGCGGCCCTTCAGGCTGTGCTGCCGGAGCTGGAAGGATTGCAGACGCAGAGCCGCCAGCCCGATACAATACGGGAAGTGCGGGCTTTTCAGGCCGAACTCCACTACGAGCTGGGTCAGCGCTTTGCACAGGCAAGGCAGCCGGAAGCAGCCGTCCGGGCATTCCAGGATGGCCTGCATATCGCAACCACCTATGGAGGGACGGCCCTGGCCGACGCGGCGCGCCTGGCGTTGGCCGGTCTGTATCGCCGGGGCGCCGCCGACATCGACGCAGCTCTCCGTCAGATCCTGCCGCTCTGGCAGGAGCGCGACGGCGGAACCGCTACGCTGGACCGGGCCCGGCTGGCCGTCCAGCTGGCGCATATCTACGCCCAGGTCCGCGATCACTATGAATGTCGCCGCTATATCCGGGAGGCAGAAGCCAGCCTGCAGGCGATCGGCCTCGGCTATCCTATCGACCGATCTTTTCCCACCGCCCTGTCCGGTTGGCTGGAAGCCTTGCAGCCTTCCCTTCGGCAGCCCAATGATCTTCGGCGCGACCTGTACGGCGCCCTCACCCTGCACATCGAACTCGCCAAGCTGTACACCGATATTTTGCCGGAAGGCCTGGCGCGCGAACCCTGGTACGAGCGGGTAGACACCCTCAGGGCGGTGACGCAGGACCTCCAGGAAGCGGACCAACGCCAATACCATAGCGATGCCCGGCTTCAGGGACGCCTCTACGGGGATGAAAACGATGTGCCGGCTGCTCCGGTGCTCGACTTCCCCTCAGCGAGGGTTACTGCTCTGAACGCCCGGATCGACGGCTACCGCCGCCGCCTGGATGCCGAAGAAGTCGATGAAGACCTGTTGCACGCGCTGCGCGCCGACCTCGAGCAGGCCGGTCGACTAGGGGTTGCTCACCTGCGCCTTGCCTTTCATTGGTTGCTGGGGGAGGCCCTGACCGGTATGGAACGCCATGCAGAAGCGATGGCTGAATTCCGGGCCGCCTATGACCTCAGTGTGGCGGAGGGCGATCTCGACAGCGCCCTCTATGCCCTCAATTGGGAGCTCATTTGCTATACGCCCGGCCAGCACCAGGAGCGGCTGGATGTGTGCTGCCGCGCCATCGGACTGATCGAGCGGGCCCGGCACGACATTTCCACGCCCTACCAACAAAGCGCCTTTCTGGCCGACAAGCAGTCCTTTTATCAGCTCGGGATGATTGCGGCCTTCAAACTGGGTCAATACGGAGAAATGCTTCGCATCGGGGAGCTGATCAAGAGCCGCAACCTGCAGATCTCTACTGCTGCCGGTCGCCGAGCCGGCTCCCGCCGCGCTGCGCTGAAGAAGAAACTGGAGGACATTGCCGCCCGCCTGCGACGCGCCTCCGATGAGGAAAGCGCTGACCTGCGCCGGGCGCGCCAGCTGTTTTGGGACCAGTGGACCGTCGACCAGGCGGCGCCGGCTGCTGCAGGTGATAGCCCCGAATGGAGTTTGGAGGCCCTGCAGGCGACCCTGGAAGCCGGCGAGGCGATTCTCTCCTACCATCTCCTGGATTCCTCCGTGTTACTTGTAGGCATCATCGACCGGGAGCAGGTGGTCTTGGTGCGCCAGTTGGCAGAATCCGAGGACTGGCTGGCCCGGGTGGTACTGCGGCCGCCGCCCGGGGGCGACGCTGCTTTTCGCGCCCGCGTTGCCCCCGGGCAGTCGCGAGGCATCCTGCTGCCGGCCGCTACGGAGAACGACGGATGGGATGGCCGGGCGCTGGCCGACTTCTTGCTGCCGGTCGCGCTTCATCCCCTGCTGGCCGGCAAGACACGTCTGTATATCACTCCCCATCGCCAACTGCACGAGGTGCCCTTCCAGGCGCTGCCCTTCCAAGACGGCTTCCTCATTGAGCAGTTCGCCATCAGCTACCTGCCCAACCTGAGTTGCCGACTGTACCCGGCTCCGCCCGTGCCGCAAGGCGGACTGCTCCTCGTAGGCGCCGACCAGTATGCGCCGGCAGGCCGACTCCACCTTCCCAACCTGCCTGGAGCGGCCAGCGAAGTTATGCAGCTGCAGGCCGCCTACGAGCGACGGGGAGCGTCCGTGCGTGCCTTGCTGCACGAAGGGGCTACCCGCCGCCGCCTGCAGGCGCTGGACGCGGCGGGCGAGCTGGCTGGTTTTCGCCTCCTGCACCTGGCGCTGCACGGCGCAGACCTGCCGGGCGATGCCCCCCTTGACGCCCGCCCCTTCCTCCGCCACGCGCCGACCGCTGGCTTTGCTTTTTCGCCTTTGCGCCCGCCCGCTGACCTGGTCGTATTGGGTTGCTGCTTCGCCGCC
>NZ_JAIFKJ010000497.1 GCF_019695415.1 Thiohalocapsa sp. | reverse complement strand
TTCGGCTTCTGGAACACCATGCCCACCTGCGCGCGCAGCGGCACCACGTCGATGCCGCGGTCCAGCACCTCGGTGCCGTCGAGCTTGATGGAGCCCGTGACCTTCGCCGACGGGATGGTGTCGTTCATCCGGTTCAGGCAGCGCAGGAAGGTCGACTTGCCGCAGCCCGACGGGCCGATCATCGCGACCACCTCATGCTTGCCGATGTCGAGGCTCACCTCGCGGATGGCGTGGTTGTCGTCGTACCAGACGTTGACGTCACGGCATTCCATGCGCGGCTCGATCGCGGTGACGTCCCCGATGGTGCCCTCAAAGGCGCGCGCGCCGTCGAAATCGCTGGCGCGCAGGTTGCCGGTGGTGGTCGGGATGGCTTCGGCTTTGGTGTTCATGGTTCGAGGATCGAGTATCGAGTATCGAGTTTCGAGGATCGAGGAGCGGGTGCCGAGGACATGTCTTCCTCGCCCCTCGCTCCTCGTCACTCGCTACTTCTCCATCACCATCGCCGCTCAAACCGCCGGCGCAGCAGCACGGCGGTGAGGTTCATCAGGACCAGGAAGCCGAGCAGGATCATGATCGCGGCGGAGGTGCGCTCGACGAAGCCGCGCTCGGGGCTGTCGGCCCACATGAAGATCTGCACCGGCAGCACCGTGGCGGGGTCCGTGATGCCCGACGGGATGTCCACGATGAAGGCGATGAGGCCGATCATGAGCAGCGGCGCGGTCTCGCCCAGCGCCTGGGCCATGCCGATGATGGTGCCGGTCAGCATACCGGGCAGGGCCAGCGGCAGGACATGATGCATTTGGGTCTGCAGCGGCGAGGCGCCGACCCCCAGTGCCGCCTCGCGGATGGACGGCGGCACCGACTTGAGCGCGGCGCGGCTGGCGATGATGATGGTCGGCAGGGTCATCAGGGTCAGCACCATGGCCGCCACCAGCGGGGTGGAGCGCGGGATACCGAAGAAGTTGATGAACACCGCAAGCCCGAGCAGGCCGAAGACGATGGACGGCACGGCGGCGAGGTTGCTGATATTGACCTCGATCAGGTCCGTGAAGCGGTTCTTGGGTGCGAACTCCTCCAGGTACACCGCGGCGCCCACGGCGATGGGGAAGCTGAACAGCAGCGTCAGGGCCAGGGTGTAGAAGGAGCCCACCAGGGCGGCGGCGATGCCGGCGAGCTCCGGCTCCCGGGAGGTGCCGTTGGTGAAGAAGAGCGTGTTGAAGTGCTTCTCGATCAGGCCGCGCTGCTGGAGCTGCCAGATCCACGCGATCTGCCGGTCCGACAGGCGCCGGTCGTCCTCGGGCGTGCGCAGCTCCAGCAGCTGCCAGGTTCCGGGCGGGGCCGGATCCGCGTCCGCCAGCGGCGTGATGACCTCGGCGCTGACCTTGGCCGGGGCCGCCGCCCGCACCTTGGCCACGCCGCCGTTGACGGCGACCAGGAAGCTCGGCATCTCGTCGGACAGCGCGAGTGCCTCGCCCTCGGTGGCGGCGGTGAGGCGGGCGGCGATGTCCGCGCGCTCGTCGCGGGTGCGCTCGAGCTTGCGGTCCATCCGCTCGCGGCGCTGCACTAGGCGCTCGGCGCGGTCCTCCAGGCGGGCCCGGGCCGCGGCGTCCGCAGCCGCCATGTCGGCGTCCACCGCGGCGCGCTCGTCGGCGACGTCGGCGAGCACGCGCTCCAACCGCGCGATGTCGCGGTCCAGCTTGGCGGCACTGCGCTCCAGGAAGCCGCGGCTGCGCGCGACGATGACGTCGAAGTCGTCGGCCGTGGCGCTCAGCGTGATCTCGCCGATGGCCCCGGACGGCTGCGCGGTGCCGAGGCCCGACTGCTCGTCCACGGGGGTGGAGCGGCCCTTCATGAACATGTCCACGTCGTCGTCGGCCACCAGCCACAGGGTCTGCTCGGTGCCGATCAGCGACGGGTCCCGACTCACCAGCGCGCGCAGCTGCAGGGCCGCTCCGCTGCTGATGAGTCCGTCCAGGGCACGGCGCTCGCGGCGGTCGGTGACGCTCGGGAACTCAGCCCGCAGGGCATCGCGTACCGGGGCCCGGAAGTCGGCCCGCACCAAGCGCTTGCGGCGGACCTCGGCGGGCGTGTCCGGGCTGGCGATCTCGCCGCTGGGATCGATGTCGGCGGCGCTCAGCACCACCGGCAGGCGGATGTAGGTCTGCTGGAAGGCGGTATAGCCCTTGCTGACGATGCTGAACAAGAGCAGGCCGACGAAGGTGAGGCCCAGCACCACCGCGGTGAGGCCGAGCAGCTTGAAGCGGCGCTCGGCGGCGTAGCGGCGCTTCAGGCTGGCGTTGACGACGTCGATGGTGCGCGCGGGCGCGGCGGCGGGCCTACTCATACTGCTCCCGGTACTTGCGCACGATGTGCAGGGCGATGACATTGAGCGTCAGCGTCACGACGAAGAGCGTCAGACCCAGCGCAAAGGCGGCCAAGGTCTTGGCGCTGTCGAACTCCTGGTCGCCGGTGAGCAGGGTGACGATCTGCACTGTCACCGTGGTGACGCTCTCCAGCGGATTTGCCGTCAGGTTGGCCGCGAGCCCGGCGGCCATGACCACGATCATGGTCTCGCCGATGGCCCGCGAGATGGCCAGCAGCACGCCGCCGACGATACCCGGTAGCGCCGCCGGCAGGATCACCCGTCGGATGGTCTCGGATTGCGTGGCGCCGAGGGCGTAGGAACCGTCGCGCAGCGACTGGGGAACGGCGTTGATGACGTCGTCCGACAGTGACGACACGAAGGGGATAATCATGATGCCCATGACGGCCCCGGCAGCCAGAGCGCTCTCGGAAGCGACGTCGACCCCCACGGCGGCACCGAGGTCGCGCATGAATGGGGCCACGGTGAGCGCGGCGAAGAAGCCGTAGACCACCGTCGGTATGCCGGCCAGCACCTCCAGCGTCGGTTTGCTCCAGCCGCGAAGCGTCTTGGAGGCGTACTCCGACAGATAGATGGCCGAGAGCAGCCCGATGGGCACCGCGATTGCCATGGCGATGGCGGAGATCAGGAGCGTGCCCGTAAACAGCGGTACCGCACCGAAGGCACCTGACGCGCCTACTTGGTCCGCCCGCAGGGCGATCTGCGGGCTCCATTGGGTGCCGAACAGGAACTCGGTCCAAGGCACACGCTGGAAGAACAGAATGGATTCGAAGAGCACCGACAGCACGATGCCAAGCGTCGTCAGGATCGCGATGGATGCGAACAGCAGCATGATGCCGAGCAGTGCCGACTCCACCCGATTGCGGGCGTGGAAGTGCGGCGCGAGGCGCCGCCACGCGATGCTCAGGCCGGCCAGCGCCGCGGCCAGTACTAGCACCCACTGCGCACCCGCCGCGATGTCCTGCCACCGGTCGTAGCGCGCGGCGGCGGCCTGCACTGCAGGGGTGACCTCGCCGGACGTAATGCCGCCGGTAGCGATGTTCTTGATGTCGTTCAGCAACAAGCCGAGCCGCCCGTCGGAGAGCCCCTGGGTGAGCGCCTCCGGCAACCCGTGCACCAGGAGTGCGGTGATGATTCGGTCCTGGAGCCCGATCCAGACCAGCAGCACCACTAGGGCGGGGAGACCCACCCAGATGGCCACATACAAGCCGGAGTAGGCGGGCAACGAGTGCAGGCGCTTGATGCCGGCAGGACCGCCGGCGACGCGAATCGCACGGGCGCGTCCGAGCTGGTAGGCCAAGGCCATGGCGGCCAAGATCACCACGAGCAACAGCGTTTGGGACATGGCGCGGGCGGTGGCGGAAAAAACGCGAGCGCCGACGGCCCAAGGGCCGCCGGCGCTGTCTCAGATTGTGGCAGCCATCCCGGCTGTCCGCCGCGAGGATGCGGCGCTCAGTCCCATTAGTTCGGGCTCGACATGGGCTCCATGCTCTGCACCGCCTTGGCGACGTCGGCGCGCATGTCTTCCGGCAGCGGGATCAGGCCCTTGTCGGCAAGATAGCCTTCGGGGCCCCAGGCCTTGTCGCTGGTGAACTCGGTCACGTACTCCTCGATGCCCGGCACGGTGCCGACGTGCGCCTTCTTGACGTAGAAGTACAGCGAGCGCGAGACCGGGTACTCGCCGCTGGCGATGCTCTCGAAGGTCGGCGCGACGCCGTCGATCTTGGAGCCCTGGAGCTTGTCGCTGTTCTGGTCCAGGAAGCTGAAGCCGAAGATGCCGACGGCATCCGGGTTGGCCTCGAGCTTCTGCACGATCAGGTTGTCGTTCTCGCCGGCCTCGACATAGGGGCCGTCCTCGCGCACTGCGTGGCAGACCGCCTTGTACTGGTCCTTGTCCTCGGACTTCATGGCCTTGATCCAGTCGAAGCTCTTGCAGCCGGACTCCATGGCCAACTCGGCGAAGGCATCACGGGTGCCGGACGTCGGCGGCGGTCCGAGCACCTCGATCGCCACGTTGGGCAGGTCGGGGTTCACGTCCTGCCAGGTCTTGTAAGGGTTGGCCACGAGCTCCTCGCCGCCCTCTGGATTGGGCACGTCCTTCGCGAGCGCGAGCCAGACGTCACGCGGGGAGAGCTCCAGCTGGTCCGATTCCTTGGAATTGGCCATGGCGATGCCGTCGTAGCCGATCTTGACCTCGACCACCTCGTCGACGCCGTTTTCTTGGCACTGCTCGAACTCGGAGACCTTCATACGGCGCGACGCGTTGGTGATGTCCGGATGCTCCACGCCGACACCGGCGCAGAACAGCTTCATGCCGCCGCCGGAGCCGGTGGACTCGATCTTCGGCGTCGGGAAGTCCGTAGTGTTGCCGAACTGCTCCGCCACAGCGGTGGCGAAGGGGAAGACGGTGGACGAGCCGACGATGTTGATGGTGTCCCGTGCCAGGGCGCCGGTGGAGGCAGTGGCGGCGCTGACGACGGCCACGGCGAGCAATTGCTTCTTCATGCGTGCGTCTCCGTTTGGGTAAAGGTTCGGAGCCGCACATTGTGGACCGCGGAGTTTGACGTTCTATGACGGCCCGGTTGCACTTTTGTGACATGCCCCCACTGCCCCTCTGGACGCAAGCCATATTGCAGAACCTCGCTTGACCGCCCGCCGCAGGCTTCGGCGGTGGCCGGTCGAGCCATTACCGCTCACCGCTCAGCGCCCGCACATGGTCCATGGCCGCGTTGAAGAAGTCGGCGTCATCGTGCTCGCGGCAATACCGTCGCGTTTCGCGCAGGGCGTCGGTTAGATCGGAGCCCCGCAGGACGTCCTCACCAAGGGCCAGGTTGAGGGCCGAGACGAATCCCGTGAGCCAGTCTTCGTAGCGTTGGAGCTCCGCGGCATCGCCGGCGTCGGCGGCCGCCACGGCGGCCAGGTATTGCGGACAGCTGCGTACCCCATAGCCCCAGAGCGTCTGCTCCGCCGCGCCCGTCCAGCTGAAGGGCCAGAACAAACCGCTTGCAGCCCCGAGCACGAGCAAGCCCAGCGCGGGCCGCAGGCGCTTGGCCTGCGTCGCGCGCCGGCCCGGCAGCACAGGCGGGCAGGTGCAATCGGCGGCGGCCGGCGCGTGCTCGGCACACCGGTACTGGTACCATGACACTGTTGTTCTCCGCCAGCTAGGAACCGCGGCAAAGCCGCGTTGTCAGCGACTTATGCGCGTGTTGATGATCTCCGATGTCTACTTCCCGCGGGTAAATGGCGTTTCCACGTCCATTCAGACTTTCGCACGGGAATTCGTCGGCCTGGGCCACGAGGTGACGCTGCTCGCGCCGGACTATGGGGCGGCGCAGCCTGAGCCCTTCGAGGTCATCCGGCTGCCATCGCGGTACTTTCTCTTCGACCCGGAGGATCGCATCATCCGCTGGGGCCGTATCCGGCGCCACCACGCCCGCTTGGAGGCTGCGGGCTTCGATCTGGTGCACATCCACACGCCATTTATCGCCCACTATGCGGGCCAGGCCCTGGCCCGGCGCCTCGGCGTGCCGGTGTTGTCCAGCTATCATACCTTTTTCGAGCAATACCTCGACAAATACGTCCCCTTGGTGCCCGGCGCCTGGATGCGCTATGTGGCGCGCCGCTTCTCTGCCGCCCAGTGCGGTGACGTGGATGCCCTGGCGGTGCCTTCCCGCGCTATGCTCGAGATATTGACCCACTATGGTGTGGAGACCACCGCGGAGGTGGTGCCCACGGGCATAGACCTAGGCAAGTTCCACCAGGGCGACGGCGCGGCCTTCCGTAAGCGCTTCGCGGTGCCCGAGCACCGTCCGCTGCTGGTCCATGTCGGCCGGCTCGCTTTCGAGAAGAACTGCGACTTCCTACTGCACATGCTGGTGCATGTCCGTGAGGCGGTACCGGACGTGCTGCTCGCTATTGCCGGAGAGGGGCCTGCCCGGCGCCAGTTGGAACGGCTGGCCCGGCGGCTCGGCCTTGCGGACCACGTGCGATTTCTCGGCTACCTAGACCGCGACGGCTCCCTGGAAAACTGCTACGCCGCCGGCGATGCATTCGTTTTCTCCTCTCGGACCGAAACCCAGGGGCTGGTGCTGTTGGAATCCCTGGCCCTGGGTACCCCGGTGGTGGCTACTGCGGAGATGGGCACGCGCGAGGTGCTGCGCGAGGGTGAGGGCTGCCTCATCGCGCAAGACGACGCGCAGGACTTCGCGGCCAAGACCATCCGTCTGCTTACCGACCCGACCCTGCGCACGCGGCTGCGTGCCAAGGCGCGCCCTTATGCGGAGCGTTGGTCATCACGGGCCATGGCCGAGCGCATGCTCGCGCTCTATGCGCGTGTCTGCGGCGACGCTGAGGGGGCGGGTGCAACGGCCGCGTCGCGGCTGCACGCAGTGGAGAACCGCACCCGTCAGGCTACGGAGCCCGTACTGCCGAGCGCGGTCGAGCGATCACGTCCGGCTCTGGACGCAGCAGATCGGTAGCAGCTGCGATATCTGTGCTGATGCGCCGGTGATTAGGCGTGTGGATGCAGCACGCTGACGCCGTTCTCGCGCAGATAGCGGCCCAGGCGCTTGTCCATATCCAGGACGTGGCCCATGAACCATTGCTTCAGGGCCTCGAGATCGCTGATGCGCAGCCGCGCGTCGCCACGCGCGATGATGTCTCGCACCATTGCGGTGTACTCCGCGAGCATCAGCGCATGCTCGCCGGCGTGCTCGGCGGTGTCCGGGTAATGCGTCGTTCGCATCAGGGCCTCTTCGCGGGCG